>JAATFS010000212.1 GCA_015655035.1 Lysobacterales bacterium
ATCCAGCCCGAGGCCGTTGCGCCCTTGGGTGGCAGCACCTGGATCTCGATCGCCACGACCCTGCGGCCGCGCACGCCGGCAATGTCGCCCAGGCGCACTGCCTTGCGCGCCCATTGCTGCGGGTACAGCGTCAGCGAATCGCCTTGGGCCCCGGCGCCAATGCCGGCACCGTGCTGATCGACGCCGCCGAGCGCGGACAGGCGACGGCCATCGTCGAACACCAGGTCCAGCGACACATAGGTCGAGGACACGGTGTCCTGGCCGACGCTCTCGGGCAGCACCATCCACGACAGCGTGGTATCGGCAGCGACGTCGATATCGACGTCGAACAGTTTCCTGCGGCCACCGTCGCCGCGGCTCAGATAGTGCAGCGCCTGCTTGCCGCTGTAACCGGCCCCCGGCTTGGCCGTGTACACAGCGGTGGGTCCGTTTCCGTTCGTCAACGCGATTGCGCCATCGTCGCCGCCGGCCGGCGCTGGCTGGCCTTGCTCGAACGAACTGATGAAGCCATCGGCTGCGCGCGCAGTGGCGGGAACGATCGCCATGGCGATGGTCAGCGGCAACGCGCTGCGCAGCGCGACGGATCGGATGAGCGATGGCTTCATGTGGTTTTTGTTCCCTTGGTTGCGCTTTTCCGGCCGGTTGCGCGCGCGCCGGTGCTGGGCGCAGACGCAGACGCATAGGTGAGCGAGCTGTCGCGCGGCATCAGCTGTACCGGCGTGATGAGATGGCGTGGGGGATTTTGCGGTGAGGCGTCGTCGGCGAGCAGGAGGCTCACCGCCTGGCGGCCAAGCGCGCGCGGCGCCGAGGCCAGCGTGGTCAGTGCAGGGACCGTCGCGGCGGCTTCCGGGATGTCGTCAAAGCCGGTGATCGCAAAGTCCCTGCCTGGCAACAGGTTGCGTGTGCGCAGCCCTATCATCAGGCCCAGCGCCACGGCATCGTTGTAGGCCACCGCTGCGGTCGGCGCCGGATCGCGCACGAACAGCGCCGCAGTGGCGGTGGCGGCCTGGATCCGGGTCGGTGGGCATTCGACGATCCAGCCGGGTTCGGGCGCGATGCCGGCCGCGGCGAGCGCCGCGCCATAGCCTTCGATGCGCTCGCGGCAGGAGCTGGAATTGCGGTGTCCGCCAAAGAAGGCGATACGCGTGTGTCCTTGCGCCAGCAGGTGCTCGGTGGCCAGGCGCGCACCTGCGATATTGTCCGCGCCCAGATAGGTCCAGTGCGAGTCGGGCACCCGGCGGTTGAACAGCAACAGCGGCGTATGCAGCCCGACCACCGGTTCCAGGTCGGCGGCCACGGTGCCCTCGGCCGGGGTAAGGATTACGCCGGCCGGGGTGTGTTCCAGCAGCGATGAGAGTACCGCGCGCTGGCGCTCGATCGATTCGCCGCTGCTGCCGAGCAACAGCACGTGGCCGGCTTCGGCCAATGCCTCGTCCACGCCCGCGGCGAACTCGGCCACGAACGGATTGGACAAGGTATTGATCACCAGAGCGACGCTGGTGGAGACCTTGCGCCGCAAATTGGCGGCGCTTCGGTTGTAGACGTAGCCCTGGCGGACGATTTCCTTCTGCACCCGTTCGCGCGTGGTCCTGCTCACCAGTGGGCTGCCACCCAGCACCAGCGACACCGTGGCGTTGGAGACCGCACAGGCACGGGCAATGTCCGCCAGGGTAACGCGCCGGCGGGCCGAAGGGAGATGGGTCATTGAGCGCGATCGGTTGAGGATGGCAGTCGATCCTGCATAAAAACCCGGAGGCGGACAACCGCAGCGACGATGACGATTGAAAGGCGTGCGCGGTACAGGTGTCGAAATTTTGACAATGTAATTTAAATCGATTTAAATCCGGCGTACAGGGGGCGCTTGTATGGCGGGGGATTCCATGCGCGGTGCCGATATTCCAGAAACATCCCGTGCGGTCTGGCGAGTGCAGACGCGGCCGGACTGCGGCCGCGCCGTTGCTGCGCCGCCGCATGCTTGCGCGATGGCCCACGGGCGCAGGCGGCCCATGCGCTGATCCGGGCTGGCCACCCAAACGCGCCTTGGCGCCGGTCATTTCCTATCGCGACGTTCGTCCGCCCCTGCGCGATGTTCTCGTCAGGGCACATCTGTATTGGAGAGATATCAGATGAAGCCGAGCTTGTTGTCGTTGCTGATTTCGTCCGCCCTGTTGTCGCCGTTGATGGCGCAGGCCCAATCGTCCCCGTCCGATGCAACGCCCGAGCCCAGCGGCCAGGCGCAGGCCAAGCGGCTGGATACCGTGCGCGTCACCGGTTCGCTGATTCCGCGCCCGCAGATCGAAGGTCCATCCCCGACCACGTCGATCACCTCCGAGCAGATCGAGGCGCAGGGCTTTACCAACCTGTTCGACGCGCTGCGCTCGCTGCCGCAGTCCAATGGCAGCGTGCAGGACTCGCAGGGAACCGGCAACTACACTCCCGGCGCCAAGACGATCAGCCTGTTCGGCCTGGACCCGAGCTACACCTTGACGCTGCTCAACGGGCGTCCGATGGCGAACTATCCGTTGGCCTACAACGGCAACACCAGCATTGTCGATATCGCCAATATCCCGCTGGGCATGATCGATCGCGTGGATGTGCTGACCGGCGGCCAATCCTCCGTCTACGGTTCCTCGGCCATTGCCGGCGTCGTCAATGTCATCCTCAAGGACAAGGTGGAAGGCACGCATCTGCGCTATCGCAGTGGTGGCTACAGCGACGGTGGCGGCTCCAACCAGCGTTTCATCTTCAGTAGCGGCCAGAGCATCGGCAACCTGGACATCAGCTACGGGCTGGAGCTGTCCAAGCAGAAAGCGATCCATGCCTCCGATCGCAGCTACATCGACAGCCTGCAGGACAGTCCGTCCAGCGAGCCGGTGTATCCGTCACGGCTGTTCCTGCGCCAGAACCAGACGGCGGGGGCGGCCGCCTACATGGATCCGGGCGCGGGCGCCTGCGACAACGTCGGCTACATGTACGGGGGCAGCACCGGTTACGCCTACCGCGACGTCGCCGGCGGCGGCTTCTACTGCGGCAGTTATGAAAACGTCGGCGCGGCCACCTTGCTAAACGCCAGCAAGAACGCCAACGCCAGCCTGTTCCTGCGCTATCACCTGACGCCGCAGACCGAGATCTATTCGGACATCCTGTACAGCTACAGCAGCCCGACCTACAGCGGTGGAATGCCATCCTGGAACAAGTCGTTCTACAACCAGACCACGGGCAGTTACGAGCTATGGCAGCGGATCTATTCGCCGGAGGAGGTAGGTATCCATGCCAAGGATCAGCGCGTGTACACCCGCTCGTACAACGCGGTGTTCGGCGTGCGCGGTCCGCTGGTCGATACCGGCTTTGACTACGACGTGTACTTCAATCGTTCCGAATCCACGGCCATTCGCAAGGCCACCGATTTCCTGGCCAACAACGGCGTGGATGCGTATTACCTCGGACCACTGCTCGGGACCGATGCGGCCGGCTACGATATCTACGCTCCAAACCTGGACAGGTTGTACCAACCGATCACGCAGGATCTGTACTACAACCAGTTCAGCGCCACCAACCGCGCCGAATCCAACGCATGGACGCAGAACGTCACCGCCACGCTGAGCAATCTTTCCTTGTTCGAGCTGCCGGCGGGCCCGGTCGGTTTTGCCGCGATCATCCAGGGTCAGCAGGAGGAGTTCTCCAACCAGTCCACTGCGCCGAATGCGGCCGAGCTGTTCCGCGGCGGCGGTGGCAGCACCACCGCCAGCGGCTCGCGCGATCTGTACGCGATCGGTGCCGAATTCCAGGTGCCGATCCTGGATACGCTGAGTGCCAACCTGTCCGGTCGCTACGACAAATACCACCTGGAAGGTGGCGGCGGTAACGGCAAGGCCACCTACAAACTCGGCATCGAGTACCGGCCGATCGACACCTTGCTGCTGCGCGGCAGCTATGCCACCGCGTTCCGTTCGCCGGACATGTTCTATCTGTACTCGCGGCAATCCAGCGGTTATTCCTCGGCGACCGATTACTACCAGTGCCGTTCAGCCGGCTTTGGCTCGGCCAATTACGACGATTGCCCGCAGGCGGACAATTCCGTGCTTTCTTCCAGTACCGGCAATCGCGACCTGAAAGACATCACCGCCAAGACCTTCACCTACGGGTTCGTCTGGTCGGCGCTGGACAACGCGCTCAGCCTGGCAGTGGACTACAACTCGGTGAAGATCGAGAACGAGGTACGCACGCTCGGCACCGACAGCATCCTCGAAACCGAAGGCAACTGCCGGCTGGGCGTTTCCGACAGCGGAGTGGCGTTCGACATCAATTCGCCGACCTGCCAGCAGGTGATGGCGCAGGTCACGCGTCGCCCCGCCGATGATCCGGTCAATCCGAATGGCGTGGTGGCGGTTTCCTCGTATCCGATCAATCTCGCCAGCCAGCGCCAGGATGGCGTCCAGGCGACCTTGGACTACCGTTGGAAGACCGCCCGCTTCGGCGACTTCGCCGCATCCTTTGGCTACTACCGCACGCTCAAGCACGAGATCAAGGAGAAGGACGGCGATCCGGTCTACGACCAGCTGTGCTGCAACAATTCCAATGAACTGCACTACCGCGCGACCGGCAGCCTGACCTGGAACATCGGCAGTTTCGTCTCCACGCTGTACGGCATCCGCAATGCCGCCACCTGGAACCAGGCCGGCGATGCCCGCGACATAGGGCCCTGGACCACCTGGAACACTACCGTGGGCTACCGCTTCAACCCGAGTACCAGCGTATTGTTGACGGTCAACAACCTGGGCAACGAACGCCCGCCGACCGATCGCAGCAACGCCGGCTGGCCTTACTACGACCAGGGCATCTACAACGCCTATGGCCGCTCGGTGTCGCTGGAGCTTTCGGTGGATTTCGGCGGCTAGGCAGCCGGCCTGGCGTGATCGGACGGGGCGTCCGATCACGCCAGGGGCTGGTAGAATCCACGTTCTGCCTTCGCTGCCGAACCGTCCCGTCATGAGCCATACCGCCACCGCGCCCGCCAATGCCGAGAAGCGCTACACCGTGCATCGCGGCGACCTGCCGTTGAGCTGCCCGACCCCGGAAATGGCGTTGTGGAACTCGCATCCGCGGGTCTACCTGCCGATCGAGGATGAGCCGAACCAGGAAGCGAAGTGCCCGTACTGCGGCGCGCTGTTCGTGCTGGCGGATTGATTTCCGGGCCATGCACCGCCTGACCGTGGTGCAATTGCTGCCGGCGATGCAGTCCGGTGGTGTGGAGCGCTCGACGCTGGAGATCGCTGCGGCGCTGGTGCGCGCCGGGCATCGGGCGGTGGTGGTGTCGGCCGGGGGCCGGCTGGTGCAGCAGCTGCTGGATAGCGGCGCCGAACACGTCACCCTGGATATCGGCCGCAAGTCGCTGCTCACGCTGCGTCATGTGCCGGCACTGCGCCGGCTGTTCGCCGAACTGGATGCGGATATCGTGCACGCGCGTTCGCGGCTACCGGCGTGGCTGGGCGTGTATGCGCTGCGCGGCATGCCGCCGGCAAGCCGTCCACGCTTCGTCACTACCGTGCATGGGCTCAATTCGCCCAGTCGCTACAGCGCGGTGATGACCCACGGTGAGCGCGTCATCTGCGTGTCCCAGAGTGTGCGCGATTACGTGCTGCACCATTATGCGGCGACCGATTCGAGCAAGCTGCGCACGATTCCACGCGGTATCGATATCGCCCAGTTCCCACGCCGTGCGCATCCCGATCGCGATGCGCGCGCCTGGGCGATGAGCCAGGTGCCGGGCCTGGATGCGGATGCGCCGCTGCTGCTGTTGCCCGGGCGCGGCACCCGCCTCAAGGGGCATGTCGATGGGCTGCGCCTGCTGGCGGCACTGCGCGGCAGCGGCGTCGATGCGCGGCTGTGGCTGCCGGGCGCGCGTGAAGCCGGGCGGGAGGCCTATATCCAGGAGCTGGAAGCCCAAGCCCAGGCGCTGGGCGTGGCCATGGCGGTGGCCTTCACCGAGCCGACCGCGCGCATCGCCCAGGCCTACGCCGCGAGCGACCTGGTACTGCAACTCTCGCGCAAGCCCGAAGCGTTCGGCCGGACCGTGGTCGAAGCATTGTCGAGCGGCCGACCGGTGCTGGGCTGGGCGCATGGCGGGGTGGGCGAGCTGCTGGAGCAGTTGCAGCCTGCCGGTGCGGTCGTGCCGTTCGACGAGGGCGAGCTTCACGCCCGGGCGCTTGCGCTGCTGCGCCAGCCGCCGCCGCTGCCAAAACGCATTCCCTTCACCCTGCACGACATGCAGCGCGCCACATTGGACGTCTATGACGAACTCCGTCGCCACTGATCCATTGCCGGGCGGCGCTGCGTCGCTCAAACCCGATGCTGGGCGCTGGACACCGGCGTGGGTGATCGTGTTCGTGGCGCTGTGGCCCACGCCCGGACTGGCCGAGACAGTGCTGTCGCTGGGCGCGTTGTTCTCGGCCTACCGGCTGATTCACGCGCGTTTTCGCGGCGGTACCCGCTTGCTCAGTGGTCCGGCATGGGCGCTGACCAGCGTGTTGTTCCTGGCGTACTGGCTGCCGCAGGTGTTTTCCGCGTTCGATGCGGTGGATGTATCGCGAGCCCTGCGCAAGTCGGCTGCGGATCTTCGCTACCTGCCTTTCATGTGGCTGTGCGCGATCGCGGTGGCGACGGCAGCACGTCGGCGGACCACCTTCAACGGCCTGGCGATCGTCGCCGCGATCTGGACGCTGGATGCGCTGTTGCAGATCGGATTCGGCGCCAGTCCCTTGTTCCTCGGGCTGGACCAGCTGAAACAGCTGATCAGCGGGCATGGCCTGTGCACCGCGCAGGAAATCGCAGCGGTTGATCGGCTCAGCGGCGTGCTCGGCCCCTGCAATCTCAAATTCGGCCAGACGCTGGCCAGCCTGGCGCCATTCCTGCTGTTCGCGCTCGGACGCCGTGGCGCGCTGGCATGGCTGCTGGTGGCCGCGGCGGTGGGAGGGGTGATCGTATTGGCCGGCTCGCGGGCATCGTGGATCACTTATGGCCTGATCGTGCTGCTGTCTGGCTGGCGCCTGATCGGTGCCCGCCGCATGTTGCTGGTCGCGTTGCTGGGAAGCGTGTGCGCGGGCGCGCTGGTGTACGTCTCGCCGCAGGCGCGCGAGCGCGCCCATCGCACCACGCTGGCGTTTGCCCGGCAGGGAGACGGCGTCAACGCGGCGTTGTCCGGGCGCGGCCAGATCTGGGACGCGGCGCTGTGCATGATCAGCGAACACCCGGTCAATGGCGTGGGCGCGCGCGGCTTCCGCGACGCCTATCCTGGCTGCGATCCGATGCCCGGCAAACCCCCGGCCTGGGGCGAAGGCCCGGCTTTGCACGCGCACCAGATCGTGCTGGAGATCCTGGCCGAGACCGGCGTGATCGGTTTGCTGCTGTGGCTGGCTGGTGCGGCGCAGGCATGGCGCGCCTGGCGTTACTCATCCGTCGCCGCGCGCGAACGGGCGCGGCCGGCGATGGTGGCGCTGGCGGTCACGGTATTCCCGTTCAACACCCACCTGGCGTTCTATTCCAGTTTCTGGGGTGGCCTGACGCTGATGCTGGCGGCGCTGTATGCCGGCGCCTTGCTCGGCAACGACGACCGCGCCGCGTAGGCGCGCAACGGCGTGCCCAAGCGGTCACCGGTGCCGTCGGGCTATTTGTAGAAGCCGCTGAGCCCGCCCGGCTGGCGCTTGAAGCGGCGGTGGATCCACAGGTACTGGTCGGGCGCTTCACGCACCATGTCCTCGATCGCGGCATTCACCTGGGCGGTGTCGGCGGCTACGTCGTCGGACGGGATCGAGGCCAGCGGTGGCGCGATCTTGAGGATGTAGCGCCCGCCCTCGCGGCGGTGGAAGTAGGGTACTACGGCGCAGCCGGTCAGGCGCGCCAGCTGATGGGTGGCGGTAATGGTGGAGGCGGGCATGCCGAAGAACGGCACGAATACCGTGTCCTTGCCGCGCATGTCCTGGTCCGGCGCATACCAGAGCAGACCACCGCGCTTGAGATGCTTGATGGTCGCGCGCAGGTCCTCGTTGGCGAACATATGCGTGGCGTAGCGCAGACGCCCGCGCTTGACCGCCCACTCGAACACCGGATTGCGATGGCGGCGGTACATGCCTGCCAGCGGGACGTGGTCGCATAGCAGCCGGCCGCACATTTCCAGCGTCATGAAATGGCCGGAGACGAGCAGCACGCCTCGGTTCTCGGCTTGCAGGCGTTGCAGGTGCTCCAGCCCCTCGATGCTCACGCGCGGACGGATCGTGTCGATGCTGCCCCACCAGGCGCGGGCAAATTCGAACAGTCCGACGCCGAGCGCATCGAAACTATCGCGCAGAAGCCGTACTCGCCAGGCATCGCTCTGTTCGGGGAAGCACAGTTTCAGGTTCACCTCGGCCGCGCGCCGCCGGGTTCGGGCGACGTGCAGCGCGATCCAGCCGATGCCACGGCCGAGCGCGCGTTGCAGCAACCATGGCAAGCGGCCGGCGACGACCATCAGCGCCAGCGCGGCGTACATCGGCCAGTGAGCGGGTTTGCGCAGGGAGGGACGGATAGCGACATCGGCGGGCTCGGACATGCGCTAATTCTAGAACGCTCTGCAACGCGCCGCGCAGTCGGGAGGAGATGCGGCCGTCGATGGCGTCCATGCGCATGCGTCGAGCCGGGCGCTCCCGTATCCTTCGCGCATGCGGAAAGACCCTATCGAATGGCTGTTGCGCGGACTGTATTCGGCGCTGCTCTATGTATTGCTCCCGATTACGGTGTACCACCTGGTGTGGCGCGGCTTCCGGGTCCGCGAGTATTTCAATCGCTGGAACGAGCGGTATGCCTCGTATGCGTATGCCAGCGGGCGCCCGCGTGTATGGCTGCACGCGGTGTCGGTGGGCGAGGTCAATGCGGCCGCGCCGCTGGTGAATGCCCTGCGCGCACAGCGCCCGGACATCCGCTGGGTGATCACCACCATCACCCCGACGGGTTCGGAACGGGTGCGTGCATTGTGGGGCGAGGCGGTCGACCACGTGTATCTGCCGTACGACGTGCCCGGCAGCGTCGGACGCTTCCTGGGGCATTTCCGTCCCAGCCTGGCCTTGATCCTGGAGACGGAACTGTGGCCGAACATGTTGTTCGGCTGCCGCGATCGCGGCATCCCGGTGTACATCCTCAATGCGCGGCTGTCGGCGCGTTCGCTGCGTGGGTACCGCCTGTTGCGGCCGCTGATCGGACGCGCGCTGCGCACGGTCAGCGGTGTGGCGGCGCAGTCGCTGGATGATGCCGAGCGCTTCATCACGCTGGGAGCAAGGCGCGAACAGGTCGTGGCACTGGGCAACTTGAAGTTCGATATCGCCGCACCCGAACACCTGGCGGCATTCGTGGCTGAATTCCGCATGCAGGTGCCGTCGGCGCGGCCGGTATGGATCGCGGCGAGCACGCACGAAGGCGAGGAAGCGGCGGTCGCCGATATCCACGCACGGCTGCTGCAACGCTTTCCCGACCTGTTGCTGTTGTGGGCGCCCCGCCATCCCGAGCGCTTTCCCCGGGTGGAAACGCTGGCGCGCGAGCGCGGCTGGACGGTGGCCACGCGCAAGGCGCAGGGGTGGCCGCAGGCGACCACGCAGGTGTTCGTGATCGATACCCTGGGCGAGCTGATGGCGTTCTATGCCTGCGCCCAGGTCGCCTTCGTCGGTGGCAGCCTGCAGCCGATCGGCGGACACAATCTGCTGGAACCGGCAGCGGTGGGGACGCCGGCAGTGACGGGCCCGCATCTGCACAACTTCGCCGAGATTTCACGGCGCATGCGCGAGGCCGACGCGGTGGTGCTGTGCGACGACGTGGACGGCGTCTGCCGGGAGCTGGAGCGGCTCCTGCAGCATCCCGATCAGCGCCAGGCGATGGCGGCGGCCGGGCTGGCGCTGGTGGCCAATGGCAAGGGGGCGGTGGCGCGGACCCTGGTCCAGATCGCCGCGCATCTGCCGCCGCTGGCTGGCGGGACCACGCCGAGCTGAGCCACGGCGTGGCGGGTGGCGCGATACGAAAAACGGCGGGCAATGCCCGCCGTTTCGCTGTCCTGCGCAGGCAGGCCTACTGCACCGAATTGACCGGGTTTTGCAGCTTGGCTTCGGCATCCTGGGTCAGCAGGCGATTGATGTCCTGCAATTCCACGATATCCAGTTTGCCAGTGGCCTGCGCCAGCAGCAGGCGGTTCTGCAGGAAGTTGTAGCGGGCCTGCGCATAGTCCAGTTGGGCCGAGAACAGGGTGCGCTGGTTCTGCACCACGTCCAGAACGGTGCGCGTGCCCACTTCCAGCCCGACCTGCGAAGCGTCGTAGGCGGCCTGGGCCGACACTACCGCCAGGCGCCGCGCTTCCACTTCGCTGATGCCGGCGACGACGGTCTGGTAGGCGTTGCGGGTGTTGCGATCCAGTGCCCGCTTCTGCTGCTCGAAGGTTTGCTGCTCGATGTCGCGCTGGGCGATCGCCTGGCGCACTGCCGATTGGGTGGCGCCGCCGGCGAAGATCGGTACCGACAGGGTGAGGCCGATGGTGTTCGAGTCCGTGCGCGGACCGCCGATGTCGTTGATGTCCTGGCTGTTGGCCAGCGCACCGTTGACACTTCCCCAGCTGGTGCTACGGCCTAAGTTGCCGACCAGGTTGAGCGTGGGCAGGTGGCCGGCGCGCGCGGCCGAGATGCTGGACTCGGCGGCCTGCACTTGCAGCTGCTGTGCCCGCAATGCCGGGTTCTCGGCGACGGCGGTGCTCACCAACTGGTCGACGTTGCTGTAGTTCGCCGGCACCGCCGGGCGGAAATCTTCGGGCAGCGAACGCAGGCCGGTCACCGGCTGGCCGGTCAGCTCGACCAGGGCCTGGTAGTAGTCCTTCAGCGTGTTGCGTGCAGTGATGGCGTCGGCGCGGGCCTGGTCGTACTCGGCCCGGGCTTCGTAGACGTCGGTGATCGGCGCCAGGCCTACTTCAAGCCGCTTGTCGGCGTAGTCGAACTGCTTCTTGGCGGCCGCTTCGTTGGTCTCGGCGGCGGTCAGCGACTCGATTCCCACCAATACGTTGAAGTAGGCGGCCGAGGTACGCACGATCAGGTCGTTGTTGGCCGATGCCAACGTGAAGTCGGCGGCCTTGGCGATCTCCTTCTGTGCGCGCAGGTTGGAGAACTGTGCCCAGTTGAACAGGGTCTGGGTGCCATCCACGCCGTAGCTGCGGGTCTTCTGCGTGGCGCGTCCGCTGATGCCTTCGTATTCAGTGCGGGACCGGCTCAGGCTCGCGCTGCCGTCCAGTTGCGGCAGCAGCGCTGCGCGCGCCTGGACCTGGCCTTCGCGGTTGTAAAGCCGGGTGGACTCGGCCGATGCCAGTTGCGGGTCACCGTTGCGGGCCATTTCATAGACCTGCAGCAGATCGCTGGCTTGAGCGGCCAGCGGAGACAGGACGGCGGCCAGCGCCAGGACGAGGGATCGGCGGATCATAGGGCTTCCTTGGGAATCAGAACTGGAACTGGGGCGTCGGAGCGGCGCCCTTCAGATAGGCGAGGTCGGTCTCGAACAGCGATTGGATGCGCGGGCCGGCAGCATCGGCGTGGACCAGGACGGCTTCCATCGCCGGTTCGTGACCGCGCACGATGAACAGGCGGCCGCCGGGACGCAGCCATTCTAGGAACTGCAACGGCAGATTGGCGGCCGCGCCGGTGACGCAGATCGCATCGAAACGGCGGTCGCTCTGCCAATGGAACGCGTCGGCGGTTTCCAGGCGTACGTTGGTGCCCAGCCCGGTCGCATCCAGTTGCGTGCGCGCCTGGGCGGACAGCGCCGGATCGATTTCCAGGCTGACCACTTCACGCGCCAGCGCGGCCAGGCAGGCGCTGGCAAAGCCGCTGCCGGTGCCGATTTCCAGCACGTCCTCGCCCGGTTGCAGGTCCAGCGCTTGCAGCATGCGGCCTTCGATGACCGGCTTCATCATCTTCTGCCCACCCGGCAGCGGAATCTCCAGGTCGGCATAGGCCAGCGCGCGATAGGCCTCGGGCAGGAATGCCTCACGCGGCAGGCGCGCCAATACGTTCAGCACGCGCAGGTCCAGCACGTCCCAGGGACGTATCTGCTGCTCGACCATCTTTTCGCGAGCCTGGGAAAAATCGATCGTCATGGTGCGGTCATCCAACGCGGAGTGGGGCAGGCATTTTACCGGTGCCGACAGCCGGTGGCGTGATCGTTAGCATCGCCGGACGCCCACGCCGGGCGCAGTGCCGGAAGTCATCTCCACCACTGGCCTGGCTGGAAGGGGAGCTAGCGGCGCGCATACGCTCGCAGGAAGAAGTCCACGCTGGCGTGGATATGCCGTTCCACATCCTTGGGGGTGGGAGTGCTCTTGATCCCGCACATCATCAGCAGGTGCAGTTCTCCCTTGAGCAGGCAGAAGAACTGGGAGGCGGCGAGCACGACATCTTCAATCTCGAGCTCGCCGTCGGCGGCACGTGCGGCCAGGAAGTCGGCCATTGCCTGCTGCGTGCGCTTGGGGCCGGCGGTCCAGTACATCTCGCGCACATGCGCCTCGCCGGTGCCGGGCGCCATCATCATGCGATGGGTCGCCAGCGCCGCGTCGGTGCTGATCATCGAGAAGAACGCCTTGCCAATGCCGATCAACTGCGCGCGCAGCGGGCCCTTGAATTCATGTTCGAACAGGTCGTCCGGCATCATGTGCTGGCACTGTGCCCGGATCGCTTCGGAAAACAGCGTTTCCTTGTCGCCGAAGTGGCTGTACACCGTGAGCTTGGAGACCCCGGCTATTGCCGCGATACCGTCCATGCTCACCCTGGCGTAGCCCTGCTCGGTGAACAGCGAGCGCGCCGCGGTAAGGATGGACGCGCGCTTGCCCAAATCCTTCGGCCGACCGGGACCGTTGCTCTTTACTTTGGGTTTGGCGGAGGGTGAAAGGGCCATGTCGGAATACTATACCATTGGGTTTATTTTTATAGTGCATCCGAAGCGCATGCACGCACCTTACTTCATGCCGGGCCGGCCGCCGGCGCGTCGCCATGCTGGTCGAGCAAGGTGATGAATGCGCGCGCCGC
>JAATFS010000362.1 GCA_015655035.1 Lysobacterales bacterium
CATGGAGGCCGGTCCAGGCTGGATGCTGCCCGCCGATTGGCCGGCACCGCCGGGCGTTCGTGCGTTGACGACGCTGCGCCATGGTCTGGGTGTATCCGAGTCGCCGTTCGATCATTTCAACCTGGGTAACCGCAGCGCGGCTGATGGCGATGACCCGGCGCGGGTCGAACGCAACCGGGCCCTGCTGGCCGAACGACTGGCCTTGCCCACGCCGCCGCATTGGCTGCGCCAGGTGCACGGCACGGGTGTGCTGCGCTTCGATGAGGCGCCGGTCGCGGCTGGCGTGGTGGCCGAGCCCAGCGCGGATGCGGCGGTAAGCGCGGTGTCGGGCGTGGTGCTGGCGATCCTCACTGCCGATTGCCTGCCGGTGGTGTTCGCTGCCACCGACGGCAGCGAGGTGGCGGCCGCGCACGCCGGTTGGCGGGGGCTGGCCGATGGGGTGCTGGAGCGCACGGTGGCGGCGATGCGGACGCCGCCGGGGCGCTTGCAGGTCTGTTTGGGGCCGGCGGCCGGTCCGCAGGCCTACGAGATCGGTGAGGACGTGTTTGCCGCGTTCGTCGAGGCGGACGCGGGTGCGCAGGCGGCGTTCGTGGCGACGCGGGCAGGTCATTGGCGGGTGGATCTGTATGCGCTGGCGCGGCGGCGTCTGGTCGCAGCGGGGGTGGCGGCCGATGCGATCCACGGCGGGGGGTTGTGCACGATTTCCGATCCGTCGCGGTTCTTTTCGCATCGGCGGGATCGTCGTAGTGGGCGCATGGCTACGCTGGTGTGGATCGAGCGCTGAGGGGCGGGTGTGGTTTTTTTTGGTTCATCACCCAACTCCGGGAAAGTGCGCGGCGGCAAGCCGAATCAAGCCAATGCGCTAGCGAGAGGCGGCGTGGGGGCATCGACGGCTGCGGTTCGATAACGTCCGGCACAAAAAAGCCGGCCATCAGGCGATGGCCGGCTTTTTAGAGCGGGGCGGACAGGCGATGTGCCTGCCGCGTCCCAACGCAGTGCTGCGGTTACAGCGCCTGCAGCTCCTTGTTGACGTTGCGCGACTGCTCGGCCGGTTCGGCCGGCTGTACAGGCGCCGGAGCGGCCGACTGTTGCAGCGTTGCCGGCACTTCCAGGTACGGCAGGTTCAATGCCTGGCTGGTGCCGGTGCGGATGCTGTTGGTCAGTTCCGCGCTGTCGTTGATCTTGCGCCCATAGGACGGGACGATCTCCTTCAGGCGGGTTTCCCAGCCACCGGCCATTTCCTGCGGGAAGGCCTTGGCCAGCAGTTCCAGCATGATCGGCGGCGAGGTGGAGGCGCCCGGAGAGGCACCCAGCAACGCGGCGATGGTGTTGTCCTTGTCGGTCACGATTTCGGTGCCGAACTGCAGGATGGCGCCCTTCTCAGGATCACGCTTGATCACCTGCACGCGCTGGCCAGCGGTCACCAGCTTCCAGTCTTCCGGCTTGGCGTTGGGGAAATACTTCTTCAGCTCCGCCTGACGGTCGGCGTCGGTCAGCTTGGCCTGCTGCATCAGGTACTTGACCAGGTCCAGGTTCTCGGCGCCCACGTCGAGCATGCCGGTCAGGTTGTTGTGGTTGACCGAGGAGAACAGGTCGAACCAGGAACCTTCCTTGAGGAACTTGGTGCTGAACAGCGCGAACGGTCCGAACAGCACGACCGGTTTGCCGTCGAGCTTGCGCGAATCCAGGTGCGGCACCGACATCGGCGGGGAGCCGGTCTCGGCCATGCCGTAGGCCTTGACGTTGTGGCGGCCGGCCACGGTCGGGGTGCTGAATGCCAGGAACTGGCCACCCACCGGGAAACCGGCGTAGTCCTTGGATTCCGGGATGCCCGACAGCTGCAGCATCTTCAGCGCGGCGCCACCGGCACCGATGAACACGAAGCGCGACTTGACCGTACGTTCCTTGCCGGTCTTCAAGTCCTTGACCGTGACGTTCCAGGTCTTGTCGTCGTTCTGGCGCAGCGCGGTGACTTCATGCTGCAACTGCAGCGTGAAATTGGGGCTGCGTTGCAGGCCCTTGGTCAAGGCGTTGGTGATCACGCCGAAGTTGACGTCGGTGCCGAGCGGCATATAGGTCGCTGCGACCTTCTGGCCCGGATCGCGGCCTTCCATCAGCAGCGGTGCCCACTTGTTGATCTGCGCCGGGTCGGTGCTGAACTCCATGCCGTAGAACAGCGGGTTCTTTACCAAGGCGTCATGTCGCTTGCGCAGGTACTCGATGCGATCCTCACCCCAGACGAAGCTCATGTGCGGGGTGGGGTTGATGAAGTCCGACGGCGTGGGCAGGCGGCCCAGCGCGACCTGGTGTGCCCAGAACTGCCGGGAAATCTCGAACTGCTCGGCGATCTTCACCGCACGCTTGGTCTCGATCGTGCCATCGGGAAGTTCCGGGGTGTAGTTCAGCTCGGCGAAGGCCGAGTGCCCGGTACCGGCATTGTTCCAGCCGTTGGAGCTTTCCAGGGCAACCCCGTCGAGACGCTCGAACAGCTCGATTTTCCAGTCAGGCTGCAATTCTTGCAGGTAAGTGCCGAGGGTGACGCTCATGATGCCGCCGCCGACCAGGACCACGTCCAACGGCTTTTCGGCGTCCGGAGATGGGACAGAGCGCTTGCCGAGTGGCCAATACAGGAACAGTGCCAGCCCCACGATGAGCAAGGCGGCAATGGCCGCCAGGGCCTTGAAGAGTTTTTTCATAACGTTTTCTTTGCAGCAAAAGGGAGAGGCATGGGCTGAATGGGGGCGAAGGCTACCCGACCGCCGATGCGGGGAATGTGCGCGTCCCTCCCAGGACTCGGCACGCAACAAGGGGGCAGTTTACGCGACAAACCGCCGCAGGGCAGCGGTATCGGCTGCTCTGTGACGGCGATAGGCCGGATTGCCCGATTCAGGTCTCGGCCAGGGCCTCCAGATAGCGCCGGCGCCAGTGCGAAATATCGTTGCGGCGCAGGTGATCCATCATCGCCTGCCAGCGCTCGACGCGCTTGGGCTTGGGCATGGTGGCCGCCGTGGCGATGGCGTCGGCCACGCCGTCGAGGTCGTGCGGGTTCACCAGCAGGGCTTCCTTCATCTCGTCGGCGGCACCAGCCAGCAGCGACAGCACCAGTACGCCCGGGTTGTCCGGGTCCTGGGCGGCGACATATTCCTTGGCAACCAGGTTCATGCCGTCGCGCAGCGGTGTCACCAGTCCCACCGACGCGGCGCGGTAGAAGCCGGTCAGCGTGGTGTGGGCAAAGTTCTGGTTGACGTAGCGCAAGGGCGTCCAGTCCGGTTCGGCATGGCCGCCGTTGATGTGCCCGGCGATCTGTTCGAGCTGATTGCGCAGCAGCCGGTACTCGGCGACGTCGCCGCGCGAGACCGGCGCGATCTGCAGGTAGGTCAGGCTGCCGCGCTGGTCAGGATGGCGGTCGAGATAGCGCTCGAAGCCGAGAAAACGCTCGGGCAGGCCCTTGGAGTAATCCAGCCGGTCCACCCCGATCGCCAACTGGCGCCCCCGCAGGCTGCTGCGCAGGTCGCGGGCGGCCACCTTGGACACGGCGGCCTTGGCCTGCCGGGCAATGAGCTCGGTGTCGATCCCGATAGGGAAGGCGGCGGTGCGGAAGCGCCGGCCGCCGGGAGCCTCGACATCGTCGCCGTCCAGCAGGCGACCCCCGCCGAACAGGCGCACGTAGGACTTGAAGCGATCCACGTCGCGCTGGGTCTGGAAGCCGATCAGGTCATAGGCGTAGAAGCTGGAAAACAGCCGTGCATGGTCCGGCATGGCCTGCATCAGGTCGGCCGACGGCATCGGCACATGCAGGAAGAAGCCGATCTTGCAGCCGATGCCACGCTCGCGCAGCAGCGCGCCAAGGGGGATCAGGTGGTAGTCGTGGATCCACACGGTGTCGTCGTCGCGCAGCATCGGTGCCAGTTTCTCGGCGAACAATGCGTTGACGCGGCGATAGCCTTCGCGGGTGGCGCGGTCGTAGTCCACCAGGTCCAGTCGGAAGTGCAGCAGCGGCCACAGCGTGCGGTTGGCGAAGCCGTTGTAGTAGGCGTCGATGTCGCGCTTGTTCAGGTCCAGGGTGACGAAGCGGATGTTGCCGTCCTGCTGTTCGTGCAAGCCGCCGCTCTCGCCGCGCACGTTCTTGCCGCTCCAGCCGAACCATACGCCGCCGCGCTCCTTCAGCGCTCCCAGCAAGCCGACTGCCAGGCCACCGGCGTGACTTTCGCCGGGAACCGCGACACGGTTGGATACCACCACCAATCGACTCATGATGCCTCCTGCCAGCTACGTGACAGCCGCATCGCCGCGATGATCAAGCCCACGTGCGAATACGTCTGCGGAAAATTGCCCCATGCCTCGCCGTCTTCGAAGGACAGATCCTCCGACAGCAGGCCCAGGTGGTTGCGGCGCGACAGCACGCGTTCGAACATCTCGCGCGCCTCGTCCTTGCGCCCGATCGCGGCCAGCGCATCGATGTACCAGAAGGTACAGATGGTGAAGCTGGTTTCCGGCTCGCCGAAATCATCGGGCGCGATGTAGCGATACAGCGAATCGCCATGCTTGAGTTCGCGTCCGATCGCCTCGACCGTGGCGATGAAGCGTGGATCGTCGTTGGCGACGATGCCGATGTCGGACAGCAGCAACAACGAGGCATCCAGGCGATGGCCACCCAGGGTATCGGTGAAATGGCCGAGAGCCGGGCTCCAGGCGTCGCCGAGCACGCGGGTGCGGATTTCGTCGGCACGCTGGCGCCAATAGACGCGGCGCGGTTCGAGCGCCAGCCGCTCGGCTATCTTCGCCAGCCGGTCGCAGGCGGCCCAGCACATTGCCCCGGTATAGGTATGCACTTCGGCGCGGCCGCGAAATTCCCACAGCCCCGCGTCGGGTACGTTGTGCAGCGCGAAGGCGCGCTCGCCCAGCGGTTCCAGCCGGCGGAAGGTGTGTTCGTCGCCCTGGTCCTTCAGGCGCAGGTCGAAGAACAGCTGGGTGGAGGCCAGCACCACGCTGCCATAGACGTCGTGCTGTTTCTGGATCCAGGCCAGATTGCCGCGCCGCACCGGGCCCATGCCGCGGTAGCCGGCCAGCGACTCGACCTCGTGCTCCTCCAGTTGCGATTCGAAGCCGATCCCGTACAGCGGTTGCAGGGTGCCGTCGCTGGTGGCGATATTGAAGATGTAGCCGAGAAACTGCTCCATCGTGCGCGTGGCGCCGAGGCGGTTGAGCGCGCGTACCACGAAGGCGGCGTCGCGCAGCCAGCAATAGCGGTAATCCCAGTTGCGCGGCGTATTGGGCGCCTCCGGGATGGAGGTGGTCATTGCCGCGATGATTGCGCCGCTATCCTCGTACTGGCACAGCTTGAGCGTGATCGCACTGCGGATCACCGCTTCCTGCCAGTCTAGCGGCACCGACAGATAGCGCACCCATTCGCTCCAGTATTCCTCGGTGCGCTCCTGCGCTTCGCGCACGTAGCCGGTAAGTGAGCGAGTCAGCGATTCGTCCACGCCCAGCACCAGGCTTACCGGATGGTTGAGTACGAACGGCAGGCCGTCGCGGATGAAGCGCACAGGCACATCGGTGGTCAGGCGCAGGGCGAAATCCGGCAAGATCCAGCGGATGTGGTTGCTGCCCCAGGTGCTCTCCGGGACGTTGGCGCCCCAGTCGACGAGTGGGCGTGCGCGGACCACGATGCGCGGATTTCCAGCCAGTGGACGGATCTGGCGGATGATGCTGACCGGTCGATAGAAGCGGCCGTTGTTGCGCCAGCGCGGGGCGAAGTCGATCACCTCGATCGCGCTGCCCTTGCTGTCGCGCATGACTGTGCGCAGGATCGCCGTGTTGGGCAGATAGTGCTGTTCGCTGCCGACGAAGTCTTCCAGCTCCACCGCGAAATCACCGCCTTCGCGCTTTGGCGAAAGCAAGGTGCAGAACGCCGGGTCGCCATCGAAGGCCGGCAGGCAACTCCAGACCACGTTCGCGCGCTTGTCGATCAGCGCGCCGAAGCTGCAATTGCCGATGACGCCCAGGTCCAGGTTCGGTTCGGTCATGGCCAGCAGGGTCCTTTCGATGGGCGGAGGGGCGGTGCGAACAACGGTGCAGCGGTTACCGGATCAGCGGACGGGCTGCGTCGGCATTGGCATGCAGCCAGGCATGCACCGCGCGCGGATCGGCCAGGGCATAGCGGGCCTGGGTGCCGGGGCGGGTGCCCACCAGCACACTCCAGCCGCCGAGACGGTTGGCGGCGGCGAAGCCGAATTCGTCGGTGAGATCGTCGCCGACGAACACCGGCCGGCGGCCACGGAAGGCGGGTTGCTGCAGCAGGCGTTCGACTGCGGTGCCCTTGTCGCTGCCTTCGGGGACGAATTCGACCACGTGATCGCCCGGTTGCAGCCGATAGCCGTGGATGCGTCCGATCTCGTCCTGGGCGAATGCCAGTACCGCCGCGCCGGCCTGCGGTTGCGCCCGCCAATGCAAGGCCATTCCGATGCCCTTGTCTTCCACCAGCACGCCGGGGTGCGCTTGCGCCAGGTGTGCGGCGCGCTGATGTAGCCCGTGCAGCCAGGTAGTGGTGTCCTGGCTTGCCGGCATCGCGTGGCGGGCCGCCTGCTCGCCACGCATCTGGTGGCCGTGCAGGCCTGCGGCCGGCAGCTTCAATGGCGCAAATAATTCATCCAGCTGCGCCAGCGGGCGACCACTGACAAGGGCGAGAGCGCCGCCGAGCCGTTCGCTGAGGCGAGCGATGGACGCATGCACCTGTGGCAACAGGCGGACGTCCTCGGGACGTTCCGCAAATTCGATCAAGGTGCCGTCAACGTCGAGAAACAATGCACAGGCATCGTCCAACGGCGGCGGCGACGGAAGGGAAGGGAGCGCGTCTGCCATGGCCCGATTGTGCGCAACCGGGTGTGAGATTCCAGTTATGGGGAATCTCTGGCGCGATTCCGGCCACGCGGCGTGGCCTGGCGTGCGGGAGCGGCATCGGTCCCGACGGGTTCGACTGGAGCCCTGGGAAGTGGGCCGTGCCCGACCCATCCCAAGTCCTGCGGTGAAGGCACGCGGCGCACCTCCGTGTGCGCTGCATTGCCGCTTTCTAGCGGGGCCAGCGCCTGTTAGAACGTATAGCGCACGCGGCCGTACCAGTAGGCGCCGTTGCTGCCGATCGGAGACAGCACGTCGTACGGCAGGTTGCCGTAGTAGTAAATGTCGTCGTTGGACAGGTCGGGGTAGTTGTCGAGCACGTTCTGCCCGCCGATGGCCACGCTCCATTGCGCGTTGATGCGGTACTCCGCTTCCAGGTCCAGCTGCCACTCGGCGGCGTATACCTGGCGCGGGATGTAGCCGCCGCCGAAGTCGAACACGCGGGTGGCGCTGTCGTAGCGGTTCACCCGGGTTTGCAGGCTCCAGCGGTCGTTGCTCCAGTTGGCCGCCAGCGAGGCGCGGGTACGCGGGGTGGCTTCGGTCAAGGTGTTGCTTTCTTCGACGCCGAACAACACGTATTCCGGATCCAGCGCCAGCAGCTCGGCCGGGGTGGCCACCACGTTCTTCAGCTCGGTCTTGGCATAGCTCCAGGTGCCGGTCAGCAGCAGATTGCCGCCCAGCCACCACTGGCGCCAGTTGGCGACGAGTTCGGCGCCACGGCTGCGAGTATCGGCGGCGTTGACGAAGAAGCTGGCGCTCTGCACGCCGGATACGCCGAAGTTGCGCTGTACGTAGTCGGTGAGCGCTTCGCCGGTGATGTCTTCGGACAGTGCGATACGGTCGTCGATATCGATCTGGAACAGGTCCAGCGACAGGTCGAAGTGGTCGCCGATGCGGCTGGTGAAGCCTAGGCTGTAGTTCAGCGACTTCTCCGGTTTGAGCGCGGTGGCGCCCAGCGTCTGGGCGATCGGATTGTTGACCGACAACAGCCGCCCCTGCACCAGCTGGCCGGATGCGTCGTAGCCAGTGGAAGTGGCCTCGTAGCCGATCTGGCTCAGCGACGGCGCACGGAAGTTGTTGGAGACCGCGCCGCGCAACGCGAACGCCGGCAAGAATTCGTAGCGGGCGGCGAGCTTGCCGGTCCACTGGCTGCCGAAGTCCTGGTAGTGCTCGTAGCGGCCGGCCAGGTCGGTGGACAGCTTGTCGCCGAACTGGCTGGACAGGCTGGCATAGGCGCCGACGACATTGCGCGACAGGTCGGCCTCGTCGTCCGGGGTCAAGCCGCCGCCGGCCTGCGAGCCGGTGGGTCGGTCGGTGTAGCTGCCGGCGGCGTAGCTGGCTGGATCGCCGGCATGGGTGCGGTAGCCCTCGCGCCGGAATTCCACGCCGGTGCCGAGCGTGTGGGTGGCGCCGGCGGCATCGAACACCCGGCTCAGGTCCAGGTTGCCCACGGTTTGCGCGAACGCGTAGTCGCCGGTCTTGAAGCGGGTAGGGCTACCTGGGCCGAGCGAGGCATTAAGCGAATGCTTCAGGCGGTAGGTGAAGTCGTTGCGGCCGTAATCCACGCTGGCGTCATAGGTCCAGTCGCCCCACTGGCCGCGTGCGCCGACCACCGATTGCAGGTCGCGGTTCTCGCCCAGCGACACTGGGCGGTAGCCGTTGGGATAGACCTCGGTCCAGTTGCTGTCCTCGCTCGGATAGCGGAAGTAGTTGGCGCCCTGGGTGTCGCGCTGGTTGTAGGTACCGAAGAAATACAACTCGCTGGTCTGGCCGAAGGGCAGTTCGCCATTGATCCAGGCGTTGAGATCCTTGGACTGGCCGTCGCCCAGCACGTAGTTGCGCCTGCCCAGCAGTGCCAGGTCGGCGGCGCTGGGGTTGTCGGGCGAGTACTGGTCGTAGCCGGCGCGGTTGGTGCCTTCGCGGTTCTTCAGTTCCAGGCCGACCTTGAAGAAGCCATCATCGCCCAGCCGGGTACCGGTCTTGG
>JAATFS010000446.1 GCA_015655035.1 Lysobacterales bacterium
CCGCTACTTCTACGCCGTGCGACTGAAAGCCAAGGCTCTGAAGGAACGCAACAACCCGTTGTACCAAGTGCTCAAGTGGGGCATCTTCGCACTGATCGCCGTGGGCATCATCCTGCTCTGAAGCCAAGCCCAAGAACAGCAGCCGCTGTTGCCGTTGCTCAGATCTTGACCTACCTCGCCCTCGAAGCGAGCCGAGCACCGCAGGCAAGGACGGCCGGAGAGGCGCCCTGTTTGAACGAAGTGAGTCTGGGCGCCGTCCCTAAAAGGGGACAACTTCCGTCCCTGGCGAGTAGCGCAGGGGCTTCATCGCATCGGCTCGCGTCGGGGGAAGCCGCTTCGGGTTACTTTTGGCAAGACCACAGTGATTCGCGCACGCAGGGTGCGAAAGCCCTTGATCCTGATCTTGCAACTTCCCTAAAAACCCAACAAATCAGCAAAAAAAACCAACCGCATCCCTCAACGCGAAACCTGATCGATCCAATCCTGCAGATTGTAGTAATTGGTCACCCGCGCGATGCGCCCATCACGGATATCGAAGAACGCTCCTCCTGGCAGCACGTAGGTCTGGCCCTTCGCCTCCGGCAGACCCTCGTCACTGTGGTGGTACTCCCCGTGCACTACATACTCGGCGCCGACCCGGCGCCCATCCTCGCTGACCGTCAGCACTACATCGCGCAGCTGCTCCCGGTAACTGGCATTCATGCGTTCCAGGAACGCACTGAACGCCGCCCGCCCGCTCTCGCGCGGCCCCTGGTTGAGATCGTGGTCAACATCGTCACTGACGAAGGACAGCATCGCAGCCCAGTCGCCGCGGTTGAAGGCATCGTAATAAGCCTGCACCAGCTCGGTGGCGCGGTGGCGGTTGCCGTCGGTCATCATCGGGGCCTGAGAAGAAGGGACCCCTATGATAGGGCCGCGCTCAGGCGCCTTGCACGAAAAGGTCGCGGTGGAAGAAATAGACCTCTTGCAGCAGGAAGCGCCAACTGGTGTGGAAGCTGCGAAAACGCGTGCTGGGCGTGGACGAGGACAACGCGTCGATCCCCAGTTCGCGACACAGCCGCAGCGCGCGCGCCATATGCAGCGGATCGCTGACCACGATCGCGCGGCGCATGCCGCGCTTGCGCATCAACGCGCGCGCCTGCAACAGGTTCTGGCGGGTCGTACGCGATACCGTCTCGATCAGGATCGCATCGGGCGGCACCTCGTGGCGCAATGCATAGCGTTTCGCCACCTGCGACTCAGCGAAACGCGCTCCGCTGCCACCGAAACCACCGGTAAAGATCAACCGCGGCGCGTAGTCCTGCCGGTACAGGTCCAGCGCATGGCGGATGCGTTCTTCGAACACCGGCGAAGGCTTGGCATCGTAGGCCGCAGCCCCCAGGACGATGATCACGTCGGCCGGTGCTGCCTGATCACGGTCGCCCACCCAGATGATCCAGGCAGCGACGCCGAGCAGCCATAGCAGCGCCAACACGCACAGGCGCCAGCCCCAACCCCATAGCCCCAGGGGACGATGATGCCTGCTCATGCAGCCACCCATGGCAGCGCATCCATATCCACGTTGCCGCCCGAAAGCAGCACACCCACATGGCGGCCGGCAAAGCGCTCTGGGTGGGCCAGCACTGCCGCCAACGCGATCGCCGAGGACGGCTCCACGGTCTGCTTCAGCACCTGCCAGATCAGCCGCATCGCCTGGATCACCGCTGCGTCCTCGACCGTGATCACCTGCGCGCCGGCCGCCTGCAACAGCGTGAAGTTGGGTGCGCCGAGCGTACCGCGCAAGCCGTCGCAGAGGGTGTCTGGCACGAAATCGATCCGGCGCTCCCCGGCCGCCAGCGAACGCGCGGTATCGGCCGCGCCTGCTGGTTCGGCCAGGACCAGCTCGCAATCCGGCGCCAGTCCCCGCAGCGCCAGTGCGGTGCCCGCGGCCAGGCCTCCGCCACCGACCGGCACCACCACCACGTCCAGCGGGCCGGTGGCATGCAACAGTTCCAGCGCGGCGGTACCCTGCCCGGCAATCACCGCCGCATCCGCATAGGGATGCACCAGGGTCGCGCCGCTGCTGTGCTGGACCTCATTGCATAGCTGCTCGCGTGCGGCGATGGTCGGCGCGCAACGCCACAGCGTCGCACCGTGCCGGGAAATGTTGGCCAGCTTGGCGGCGACCGCGTTTTCTGGCGCCACGACGTGGCAACCGATCGCGCGCGTGCGTGCGGCCATCGCTAGCGCCGCACCATGATTGCCGGATGAATGCGTCACTACGCCGTTGGCGGCCATCTCGGAGGGCAGCGACCATACCGCATTGCAGGCGCCGCGAAACTTGAACGCACCGCCGCGCTGCAGGTGCTCGGCCTTGAAATGCAGTTGCGCACCACTGATGGCATCGAGTTCGCGCGAACGCAACACCGGGGTGACTTGCGCGTAGGGGCCGATGCGGGCTGCGGCTTGCAGCACGTCGCAGAACTCGGGCAGCACAATCTGGGTCATACGTTCAAGATTAGCGTATCGGTCAAGCAGCCGAGGGTGCCCGCCGGTGGAGTGGGAAGCTCGTCAAGCATGAACATTGGCTGCACGATCTTGGCAATTAAGGACGGATTCAATGCTTTGCGCCGAAAGTGGTGTCCTGAATCGAGGAGGGGAACTCCTATGAAATTCCGTCCGATGCTGGCTGCCGCACTGATGTTCGTGCTGGGTGGCTGCGCAACCTATGACTACACCGGTGGTGGACCCGGCGGCTACTACCGGGGTACGCCCTCGGTGCAGTACCGCTATCCGCCTGGTTACTACGATGGCGCTTACGGCTATCCGTACGGCGGGTCCTATGGCCTGTACAACTATCCGGTGTATCCGGCCTATCGTGGCGGCGGTGGCTATCGCCGTCCACCGCACGGCCGCCCACCACCGCGTGCCGGCAACGGTCACGGCCAGCGCCCGCCGCCGTCGAACGGTCCGCGCCCTGACCGGCCGCGTCCGCCACAGCAAGGGCCGCGCCCCAGCCGTCCGGAAGGCCGCACGCCTTCCTCGCCATGGCGCAACCTGAACCAGCTCAAGGGCCGGCAGGAGCGGTAGGAACCCACTGTGCGGCGCACGGCCGATTGAGACGAGCGCCACAAATGCGTCGTCGAAGGGTTGCATTTACGTCCAACCTGGCCCCAAAGTAAGCCCACGGTGTGACCAACTGCGTCGCTTTGTGACCTAGTTGGCTGCATCACCGTTCTTATGTCGATGTCCGACAGGGAAATCTGGATCCCCCCTGTTCCGGCCCTGTCGGATATCGGCGCCTAAACCGCAAACGCCCCGGCCCCGCCGGGGCGTTATGCGTTTTAAAGCCTGGCAATGCTGCCTGGCCAGGCCTCGCCGATACCGTCGAAGAAAAAAAGGGCCGGCAGTCCCCCGACCACCGGCCCTCACGCTACCTCGATGCACGCGTGGCTGTCCCTGTTCCATTTCAGCCTTGCGCTCATGTCGCAATGCCACATCGAGTGCTATTGGGTTATCAGCACATCGCGTGCCAACTTGAGGCTCGACATTCATAATTGCGATATGCGTCACCAAATTGCATAAAAAATATCGTTGAGAGCCGTCCCAGCCGATACTTCCCGGCGCTGTTCCTGCGCACCTTCCTTAGCCAACTGCCATGACCCATACCTTTTATCGCTACGACGTCATCGTGATCGGCGGCGGCCACGCCGGAACCGAGGCCGCGCTGGCCTCTGCGCGCGCCGGTGCGCGTACGCTGCTGTTGACCCACAACATCGAGACCGTGGGCGCAATGAGTTGCAATCCGGCCATCGGCGGTATCGGCAAGGGCCATCTGGTCAAGGAAATCGATGCGCTGGGCGGGGCCATGGCCCACGCGGCCGACCTGGCCGGCATCCACTGGCGCATCCTCAATGCCTCCAAGGGCCCGGCGGTACGCGCCACCCGCTGCCAGGCCGACCGTGCGCTGTATCGCAGTGCGATCCGCCAGATCGTCCAGCAGCAACCCAACCTCACCGTCTTCCAGGCCGCGGTCGACGACCTGGTGATTGAAGGCGACGCCGTGCGCGGCGTCATCACCCAGACCGGTTTGCGCTTCGATGCGGCGGCGGTGGTGCTGACCGCCGGCACCTTCCTGGCCGGCAAGATCCATGTCGGCCAGACCCAGTATGCCGCCGGCCGCATGGGCGACCCGCCAGCGACCACGCTGGCGGCACGGCTGCGCGAGCGTCCGTTCGCGATCGACCGGCTCAAGACCGGCACGCCGCCCCGCATCGATGGCCGCAGCCTGGACTACTCGGTGATGGCCGAGCAGCCCGGCGACGATCCGATGCCGGTAATGTCGTTCATGGGCGTGCTGGCCGACCATCCACGCCAGGTCAGCTGCTGGATCACCAACACCACCGAACGCACCCACGACATCATCCGCGGCGCGCTGCACCGCTCGCCGCTGTACAGCGGCCAGATCGAGGGCATCGGCCCACGCTACTGCCCCTCGATCGAGGACAAGGTGGTGCGCTTCGCCGAAAAGGCCAGCCACCAGATCTTCGTCGAGCCGGAGGGGCTGGATGTGACCGAGATCTATCCCAACGGCATCTCCACCTCGCTGCCGTTCGACGTGCAATTGGCACTGGTGCGCTCGATCCGGGGCTTCGAGCAGGCGCACATTACCCGTCCCGGCTATGCCATCGAGTACGACTTCTTCGATCCACGCGGGTTGAAGAGCTCGCTGGAGACCAAGCTGGTGGCCGGGCTGTTCTTCGCCGGACAGATCAACGGCACCACCGGTTATGAAGAGGCCGCCGCCCAGGGACTGCTGGCGGGGATCAACGCTGCCCGCCACATGTCCGCACTGCCGGCGTGGTCGCCACGCCGCGACGAGGCCTACCTCGGCGTACTGGTCGACGACTTGATCACCCACGGCACCAGCGAGCCCTACCGCATGTTCACCAGCCGTGCCGAATACCGGCTGCAATTGCGCGAGGACAACGCCGACCTGCGCCTGACCGGCATCGGCCGCGAACTGGGGCTGGTCGACGATGCCCGCTGGGCACGCTTCGAGACCAAGCAAGAGGCGGTGCAGCGCGAGCGCGCGCGCTTGCAGGCAGTCTGGGCGACGCCTGGCAATGCGCTGGGGCGCGAGGTCCAGGCCAGCCTGGACGTGCCGGTGAGCCGCGAGACCAAGGCACTGGACCTGCTCAAGCGCCCAGGCCTGGACTACGCCACGCTGATGCGCGTGCCGTCGCTGGGACCGGGCGTGGACGATGCGCAGGTCGCCGAACAGGTGGAGATCGGGGTCAAGTACGCGGGCTACCTCGACCGCCAGCGCGAAGACATCGAACGCCAGCAACGCCACGAATCCACCCCGATCCCGGACGGCTTCGACTACGCCGGAGTGCGCGGGCTGTCGATCGAAGTGCAGCAGAAGCTCGAACGCGTGCGGCCGCAGAGCGTGGGGCAGGCCCAGCGCATCCCCGGCATGACCCCGGCAGCGATCTCGCTGTTGCTGGTGCACCTGGAGCGTGCGCGGCGCAGCCAGGTGGCGTGACCGCTACCCTCGTCCGGCGCTGCGCGCCCCTTCTCCCGCTTGCGGGAGAAGGGCAATGGCTGCTCAATCGTCCTCTTCTGCGGCTTCGCGGCCCTGCTGGCGGATGATCGCTTCCTGGCGCGCGTCCTCGATCGAGGCGCGTACCGAGCGGACGTCCGCGCGCCGGGTGTCGAATACGAAACGCCCCGTCAATGCGCTGTCCGGGCGCAGCTCGCCCTTTTCGTACAGCGCCCACATCTCCTCGCCATAGTAGGTGTCGTTCAGTTCGGGCGCGAACCGGCCAAGGCAATCGCGCAGGTTGTGCACGTCACGCAGCAGCATGTCGCGCGCGGCATTGTTGCCGCCCGCGCTTACCACCTGCGGGAAGTCGATCACCACCGGCCCATCCGGGCCCACCAGCACGTTGTATTCGGAAAGGTCGCCATGGACCAGTCCCAGGCACAGCATCTTCACCACGTCGCCGATCAGCTGGATATGGAAGGCGCGCGCCTGATCCGGCTCCAGCTCGACTTCACCCAGCCGCGGCGCGCTATGGCCCTGCTCATCGGTGATCAGCGCCATCAACAGCACGCCATGGAAGTAACCGCGCGGCTGCGGCACGTGCACGCCGGCATCGACCAGCTGGTACAGCGCGTCGGCCTCGGTGTTCTTCCACGCGGTTTCCTGCTCGCGCCGACCGAACTTGGTGGCCTTGCCCATCGCCCGTGCCTGACGGCTGCCCCGCACCTTGCGGCCTTCCTGGTATTGCACCCGCGCCTGGAAGCTGCGTTGGGCCATGTCCTTGTAGACCTTGGCGCACAACACTTCGTCGCCGGCATGGACCACGTAGACCGAAGCCTCCTTGCCGCTCTTGAGCGGGCGCAGGACGCCGTCGATGACGCCGTCGTCGATCAGCGGTTGCAGGCCCTTGGGAGTTTTCATCGAAAAACGCGCGCACCGGACAGCCAGAGGAACCCGGGATTATGACGTACCTCGCCGCAAAGACCGCATGCACGGCCCGGCAAGCGTAAAGTAATCGGTACGCAGCGCTGTCCAGGCGGAGCGCAGCGTTCCTATAGATCCGCCGCGCACGAGGGTGTCATGAGTAAGGGAATGGACCAGAAAAAGAGCGACAAGAAGCAGCCGACCAAGACGCTGAAGGAAAAGCGTGCGGCCAAGCAGGAAAAGAAGCAGAAATAAACCGCTTGCCCCGGGGCGGCCAGGGTTCATCGTGAGCGCCCTGGCCGCTACCCGCGCAGCTGGCCGGACCGGCGCCTGCTCCGCCCATCCCATGAGGCGACCCCCGATGGATTTCGCGTCCCCTTGATGTCCGATTCCTCTTCACCTCCGGGCAGCCGCAAGCCCGGTCCTGGCGCCGCTCCCGCCGAGCGCGGGCTCACCCATGAGCTGATGCAACAGATCGAAGGGCAGCAGGGCGAGCCGGACTTCATGACCTCGCTGGCACGTGGCCTGGCCGTGCTCAGCGTGTTCGCGCAGCACGCCCGCGAAGTCACCATGTCGCAGATCAGCGCCGAGACCGGTATCTCGCGCGCCGCCGTACGCCGCGTGCTGTACACGCTGGGCAAGCTCGGCTACGTGGGTGAACAGGGGCGCGGCTATGTACTCCTGCCGCGCGTGCTCGGCATCGGCGGCGCCTACGTGGCGGCCTCCTCGATGACCGCCGCGGCACAGCCGGTGCTGGACGCCTTGCGCGACCAGGTGCACGAATCGTGTTCACTCGGCGTACTCGACGGCGACGACCTGCTCTACGTCGCCCGCGCCGAGACCGTTCGCATCATGTCGATAGGATTGCGCGCCGGCAGCCGGCTGCCGGCCTACTGCACCTCCATGGGCCGCGTACTGCTGGCCGCGCTTCCGCATGACACCCTGGAAAGCTACCTTGAACGCAACCCACTGCGCCCCCGCACCGAACGCACCTTGACCGGCCCACGCGAATTCCAGGAGATGCTGGCCCGAGTACGCCGCGAAGGCGCCTCACTCACCGACCAGGAACTGGAAATCGGCCTGCGCTCGATCGCCGTACCGGTACGCAACCGCCGAGGCGACGTCGTCGCCGCCCTGAACATCGGCACCCAAGCCGGCCGCATCAGCCTGCAAGCAATACAGACCCAGCTACTTCCCCGCCTGAAAAACGCCGCCCAGCAACTGGGCGCCCTACTGAACTAACCCGCCACCCCAAAGCTATTGCCGTTGCCGTTGCCGTTGCCGTTGCCGTTGCCGTTGCCGTTGCCCAAGATTTTGATCTTGATCCACCGCGCCCTCAAAGCGAGCCGAGCACCGCAGGCAAGGACGGCCGAAGC
>JAATFS010000344.1 GCA_015655035.1 Lysobacterales bacterium
GCCGACCAGCCCGGCGATGGTATCCGCCGCCACGTCGCCATCGCGGGTGTTGACCGTGTGCTGCACCCCCAGCGCGCGTGCGTGCGCCAGCTTGGCGTCGTCGATGTCCCCGGCAATCAACCGCGCCGGGGTCAGCGCTTGCAGCAGTTGCACCGCCATATGGCCAAGCCCGCCGATGCCAAGCACCACCACGCTGGCCTCCGGCGTCAGCAGCGGCAATGCCGCCTTGATCGCATGGTAGGGCGTCAGCGCCGCGTCGCTGAGCGGAGCGGCTTTCACCGGGTCGAGCCCACCCAGCGGTACCAGCAACCGCGCCGACGGCACGATCATGTACTCGGCCATGCCGCCATCCGAGCCCAGCCCGCCACCATAGCTCGGGATCCTGGCGTGGTTCTCGCAGTAGTTTTCAGCCGAACTCTGGCAGGTGCGACAGCGCCCGCAACCCCAAGGCCCATAGACGGCGACCGCATCGCCTTCTTTCCAGTCGTCGACACCGGCGCCGAGCGCGGCGATCCATCCAGCATTCTCGTGGCCCAGGGTAAAGGGCCCGGGCAGGCCGATCCCTTCGTCCAGCACATGCAGGTCGGAGTGGCAGACGCCAGCCCCGGCGATCCGGATCAACACCTGCCCCGGGCCAGGCGTGGGAACCGGTAGATCGACGATTTCGGGAGGCTGTCCAGTAGCAACATATCGTACGGCTTTCATGACGACTCCTGGCTGGAAAGATGCAGCCAGCATAGGCCTGTTCAACCTGACGACCCCTTCACTGCGACGTGTTGCGCCGCCCGCGATGGTCGCGCCGGGGCCGGGCTGCTACGCTTTTGCGATGAGTTCCCCTTCCTTCCGGACTGCGGCCACGCCGCCCCCCTATTGGCGCGACCGCCTGGCCCAGTACTGGAAACTGGTGCGCGGCGACCGTCCGATTGGCACGCTGCTCCTGTTATGGCCCACCTGGTGGGCGCTGTGGCTGGCCGCCGACGGCGTGCCCGCGCCGTGGACGTTGTTCGTGTTCTCCGCTGGCGTCTGGCTGACGCGCTCGGCCGGCTGCGTGATCAACGACTATGCCGACCGCTGGCTGGACCCGCACGTGGAGCGCACTCGCGCCCGCCCGCTGGCCGCCGGCACGGTCTCCGGCCGCGAGGCGCTGGCGGTGTTCGCGGTACTGATGCTGGTCGCGCTGGCACTGGTGCTGACGCTGAACGGACTGACCATCGCCCTGAGCGTGCCGGCGCTGTTCCTGGCCGCCAGCTATCCCTACCTCAAGCGCTATACCTATCTGCCGCAGGTCTACCTGGGGATGGCCTTCGGCTGGGGCATCCCGATGGCGTTCGCCGCCGTGCGCGGCGAGGTCCCGGCACTGGCCTGGCTGCTGTACGCCGCCAACATCCTGTGGGCGACTGCCTACGACACCTGGTATGCGATGGTCGATCGCGACGACGACATCAAGATGGGCGCCAAATCCACCGCCATCCTGTTCGGCGAGTTGGACCTGCTTGCACAAGGCATCCTGTACGCCCTGACCTTCACCGCACTGGCACTGGTCGGGCTGCGCGCGCAGCTGAATCTGTACTTCTGGCTCGGGCTGGCGACTGCCATCGCCCTGGTCGGCTATGAATTCGCGATCGCACGCCGACGCGAACGCGCGCCCTGCTTCCGCGCCTTCCTGCACAACAACTGGGTCGGGCTGGCGGTGTTCGTCGGCATCGCCGTGGCCCTGGCCACCCGCGTCTGAGCCTGCTCGCGGTGAGCACAGGCAGCGTCGCCGCTGCCCGTGCTCGCCGGCACCCTCCTCAGCGTTGCTTGAGTCCGCGCACACGGAACGCGACCACCATCTGCAGCACCCCGTACAGCAACGCGCCGATGCCGACCCACAGCGTGGTCACCACCAGCCCGCCGAGCGGACTCGCCACGAACAGCGCACCCAGCACGATCCCGAGCACGCCGGTGAGGATCAGCAGCCACTCGCCTTCGATCTGCTTGCGTATGCGGATCGCGATCACGATGCGGTAGATCCCGCCGACGATCAGCCACGCGGCCACGAGCAGCAACAGGATGCTGGCCGTCGCCAGCGGATTGAGGATGGTCAGCACGCCGAACACGATCGACAGCAGCGCGTACAGCAACAGCCAGCCGCGCGACACGCCCTGGCGCCGGTCGAACAGCGCGAACAGGCTGACCAGCCCCTCCGCCAATGCCATGATCCCGATCGCCCACGCCAACGCGGCCGCCGCGCGCAGCGGCGATACCAGCGCGAATACGCCGAAGATCACCGCCAACAACCCATACAGCAGCAACACCCACCAGCTGCGACCCAATGAATCCAAAGCAGCGGGAAGCACACGTTCGTCCGGAGCGCTCATCTTCAGTCCTGGGTGCCGGCGGCACGGGCCGGCTTCCCGCTGGATCCTACCGAAGCCTCCGCGACCGCGACGTCACGACCCCGGCACCTGGCCCGGCAGTGATGGCGAACGCGCGGCCGGCGCGCTGCCGGTGCCGGCATCGTAGCCCGTATGCGTGGGATCGCTGGCCGCTGGGCCCGAGCGTTCCGCGATCGGCAATGCACTCTCGCGCCAGGCGCGATACACCAAGTCGCGTAACAGCGCGCTGCCTTCGCCGGTGGTGAGATAGACCATCTCGCGTGCCTGCCGATTGCCTGGCTCATCGAAGGCGTGGACCTGATCCAATTGATACATGCGTTCCACCCGCGCATTGCCACGGTCGAGGAACGCCAGCACCGTATCGAACACATCGCCCTGCTGGTGCTGCGGCGTCGCTGGAATGCGCGACGCCAGGTCGGCAGGAGTCAAGCCGATCTTTTCCACGAACGTGCCTTCCATCCGACCATGGACGCGCGGGTCGCGGGTATAGCCCCGTGGATTTGGTCCCTGCCAGCCGTCGTGGTGAAGGGTGTCGTGCATCGGCTGCGCGCCGTCGGCGATGTAGTGCGAGAACCACGCTGCATAGAACCCGCAGGTCTGCTCCAGTGCCGCCGTATCCTTGCCTTGCGCCTGTGCCAGCCGGATCTGCCGCATGTTGGCGACCAGCCGGCCATAGCCTTCCATCGCCGCATACGGCAGCGTGCCGGTCCAACGCACGTTCATCAGCCGCGCACGTTCTGGATCGCTTTGTGCGATGCGCTGCCGCTCCTTGTCCAACTCCAGCACGAAGGCGTAGCGCGAACGCGGCGGCTGCGTCATGAAGGCGAACTGCTCGCGAAACCAGCCATGGTTGGGATCTTCCTCGATCTTGAGGAAGGGTTCCGAGTCCTGCCGCCAGCTGTCAGGCGTGCTCGCCGACGCGGCGATGTAGTCGGCATGCCGCTTCAGGAAGGTTGGTCCGTCGTCAGGCAAGGCATCGATGGCGGCGCGCGCGATCACGGCGTGGCCGCGCTCGCCCCAGGCCAGTGCCTGGGTGCTGGTGCACATCCCCGCGATCCCTAGCGCGCAAGCGAGCAGAACCTGTTTCATCGAGCGGATTCCTCGTAGTGGGCACGGTGCCGGGACGACCGGATCAGAAGTGATACGTCACCACCAGTCGGCTGTTGCGCTCGTAGATCGCACGGCCGTAAATCGCTTGCTTGGTGCCCTGTCCGGAGATGCTGTCGGTGCGGGGATTGCCCTCGGTCAGCCCGAAGGTGTTGGTGAGATTGTCCACCGCCAGCTGCAAGTCCCACGGCCCGTTGCGCACCATGATGCTGGCCGCCAGCGTATCGTAGGCCGGCAATTCGGTGGTGTTCTCCAGGTCGGCGTAGCGCTTGCCGACATAGGCGTAGCGCAGCGTGGTTTCCCAATCGAAGGTGCCGGTGGAGAACAGCAACGTCGGCGCCAGATTGCCGTATACCTTCGGCTGGCGGCTGGGCATGTTGCCGTCGACGTTGATCACCGCCACCGCGCCGTCGCGGTTGACCTCGGTCAGATCGGAAATCTCGGTGTCGTTGTAGGTCACGCTGGCATCCAGGCGCAGCCAGCTCGCCGGGTTCCACGCCAGCGCCAGCTCGACGCCGGGATTCACCACGCTGCCGCGATAGTCTTTGGACACCGCCTCGCCGGTCAGCGGGTCTACCGCACTGGTGCCGACGTTGTACGGGTCGTACTTGGTGTAGAACGCGGTGGCGAACACATCCAGCGTGCGGAAGTTGAGCTTGGCTCCCAACTCGTACTGCTCGGCCTGTGGAATGTTGACGTTGCCGGCGTCGGCGCCTTCAGAAGGCGCTCGATGCGCCCGCGACACCCGGCCATAGAGGCCGATCATGTCGGATACATCGTAGTTGAAGCCGGCCGTCCAGTTGGTCACGCCCACGTCGAGTTCGGTGGGCGTTCGCGTACCGGTCAGCAGCCGGGCATTGTCGTCGGCCAGCGTGTCGGCCATCCCCAGCGTGCCCTGCGTGCGGTCGGCGTTCCAGGCACGATAGCGGTAACGCTCGTAGCGCACGCCGCCTTCCAGCCGAAGTTTATCGGTGATCTGCCAGGTATCGGCGACATACGGCGCCAGCAGCGTGGTATAGGCCGTGCCACGACTGCGGTCGGCGCCATAGATCACCACGCCATCGCGGGTCACGCCACCAACCACGTTGCCGCCGGCGTCGTAGGCCAGCAGGTCCAACAGACGCGGATTGCTGCGCGTCTCCAGCAGGTAGCTCTGATAGCGCGAGTCGTACTCGCGCATGTAGTAGGCGCTGTACAGGCCCAGCGTGATGTCGTGCCGGTCGCTGCCCCAATCGAAACTGCGGGACAGGCGCAGATCGTTGGCGACCGAATCGGCGCGCACGTTCATCGCCCGGTACTGGCCCTGGATCACCAGGCCATCGCTGGCAGCGGCATTGAACGGCGTGCCGTCGTCTGCATACACGTAACCCAGCGTGGCCACCCCCGGGAACGCGGACGCGGCAGCGGCGAAACGGTTGTTGGCGTAGGCCTGCGCATCCTGCGGCGCATTGCTGGAATACAGCGCGTCGAAGGTCATGTCCAGGCGATTGATGACGAACTTGTCAGACAGGCTCCAGCCATTGTCGAAGCTACGGTCGAAGGCCACGCCGATGTTATTGAACTTCATGTGGCGGCCATCGGACAGGTCGCGGGTCTCGCCGTAGGGCTGGCCCTGGGCATCGCTGGCGACGATCCGGGCGTGCCGCAGCTCGGCATTGCTGAGGCTGCCTTCGTTACGGTCGATCAAGCCATTCAACGACACCGAGGTATCGCGCGGATCGTAGAGCGGCACCGGCATGTAGAACGCGTTCTTGTCGTCCAGGTGCTTGAACGACAGCGTCACTTGGCCCTGGTCGAAACGGCGCGTGAGGTTCATGCGGAACTGGCCGCCTTCGTCGGCGGGGAATCCCACATCGCGATAGCCATCGTTGCGACGCACGAAGCCGCCTGCAGCCAGATAGGTGTCTTCGGCGATCGGGCCCGACCAATAGCCATCCAGTCGGTACATGCCGGTATCGCCCACCGTGGTGCGCACCGCGCCTTCGGGCGTATCGCCACCCTTTCGCGTTACGAAATTGATGATTGCCGCCGCATTGGATGCAAAGATCGGCGACGGTCCGCCGCGTACGGTCTCCACCGATTCCACCATCAGGTCCGGGCGCACCAGACCCTCGGTCTTGTAGAAATACCCGCTGTTGTCCGGATACGGCGAGATGCCGTCTTCCTGGATCACCGTGAACGAGCCCTCGTCGGGAATGCCGCGGATCCGGTACACGTTCTGCACCTCGCCGCCGTTGGATTCGGTGTAGATGCCCGGCATCGAACCGATCAGGCCGGCCAGGTTCAACGGCGCCAGCTTGTCGATCTGCTCGGCCGTCAGCGACGTGATCGCGAACGACGCATCGAACTGGCTCTGCGCCTGCCCGGTGCCGGTGACGATCAACTTGTCCATCGAGAAGATGCCCTCGTCCGGGGTCGGCGCGGGCGCGGGTTGGGCCTGCTGCGCGATCGCGCATGGCGATGCCAATGCCAGCGACAAGGCGATGACAACGCTGAGGTGACGCAGGTTGCAGAGGCGTTCGGCGCGGCCATGGCCGCGTACTCGCGCCGATGAAGTCGAGTTTGTCATGGGTTGTGGGAACGGGACGAATCAGGGGAATGCAAAGCCTGTTACATCGGTGTTTCCAGGTAATGACACTCACCCTCCCAGTTCAGCCCGATCACACCTGGAATGCCGCCAAGGCGTGCCGCAGCGCAGCAACAAATACCCCCCCGCGCGCTGTTTTTGGCCTCATCCGGCCTGTCTGCCGTGACTCTCCGGGGTAAGCCCTGACAGCACGCAGCAAAGGCCGCAGACTTCGCGCTTCCAGCAAGCGGAGGGGAAGCGAATGAGTGGTTCCGCGACAGTGAAGGACGGCCTGATGGCACGTGCGGCGTTGCGTTGCGCGGCGTGGTCGGAGCGTTGGTTTCCGGATGCCTATGTGTTCGCCGTCCTGGGCGTGGTGGTGGTCGCGGCAGCGGCGATGGGCTTTGGCGCATCTGCGCAGGACACCGCCCGTGCGTTCGGCGATGGCTTCTGGAGCCTGATTCCTTTCACCATGCAGATGGCCTTCGTGGTGATCGGGGGTTATGCGGTAGCCACCGCGCCGCCGGTGGCCCGCTTCATCGACCTGCTCGCGCGCGTGCCGCGCAGCGGCCGTGGCGCGGTGGTGTATGTGGGCCTGGTTAGCATGCTGGCGTCGCTGTTGAGCTGGGGCTTCTCGCTGGTGTTCGGCGGCCTGCTGGTACGCGCGTTGGCCCGCCGCCAGGAACTGCGCATGGATTACCGTGCGGCCGGCGCCTCGGCCTATCTTGGCCTGGGCGCGGTATGGGCGATGGGGCTGAGCTCCTCGGCCGCGCAGTTGCAGGCCAATCCCGCCAGCATGCCGCCCGGGCTGGTGGAAATCACCGGCGTCCTACCGTTCACCCAGACCATCTTCCTGTGGCAGTCGATCGTACTGACCTCGGTGCTGATCGCAGTGTCGCTGCTGATCGCCTGGCTGACCGCACCCAGCGACGACTCGGCACGTACCGCACAGACCTTCGGCAAGGCTGCCGCGCAGGCCGAGGCCGCACCGATGGCGCCGCGCACGCGACCGGGCGAGTGGCTGGAATACAGCCCGGTGCTGACCGTATTGCTGTCGCTGCTGGCGTTCGGCTGGCTGTTCGGCGAATTCGCCAGCAAGCCGTTGACCAGCGCCATTGCCAACCTCAATACCTACAACTTCCTCTTCATCTCGACCGGACTGTTGCTGCATTGGCGACCACGCAGCTTTCTCGATGCAGTGGCGCGGTCCGTCCCCAGCACCAGCGGCGTGCTGATCCAGTTTCCGCTGTATGGCGGCATCGCGATGATCCTCACCCATGCGACTGGCGAGGGTGGCCAGACCCTGGCGCACCGCCTGTCCAGCCTGTTCGTGCACGTAGCCACCCACGACAGCTTTGCCGTGGTGATAGGCGTGTACTCGGCGGTGCTGGGATTCTTCGTGCCCTCCGGCGGCGGCAAGTGGATCGTCGAGGCACCGTACGTGATGCAGGCCGCCAACGAACTGAAATCGCACCTGGGCTGGGCCGTACAGGTCTACAACGCCGCCGAAGCCTTGCCCAACCTGATCAATCCGTTCTGGATGCTGCCCTTGCTCGGGGTCCTCGGGCTGAAGGCGCGCGACATCGTCGGCTTCACCTTCATCCAGTTGCTGGTGCACATCCCGTTGGTGCTGGGATTGCTGTGGCTGCTGGGGATGACGTTGATCTATGTTGCCCCGGTAATGCCGTAGGTGGGGGTGCAGCCGGCACCCTCGTGCCCGCCGTTGATTCTTCCCCCCGCTGCCCGAAGCGCGGACAAGAACGCAGTTGCGCCTCATGGTACCCGCGCGCACACCCACGCATCCACGCGCTCGACCCCGGCCCGCCGCAATGCCAGCGCAGCGGCATGCAGCGTTGCGCCCGTGGTCATGACGTCATCGACCAGCGCCACGTGGGCGGGTAGCCCGCCTTCCACCGCGAACGCATCGCGGACGTTGCGGCGGCGGCCCGCGGCGTCCAGTTGCGATTGCGCGGCGGTGGACCGCACGCGGCGCAACTGCGGCAGACACGGCAACGCCAGCGCGCGCGCCAGCGGCCGCGCCAGTTCCAACGCCTGATCGTAGCCCCGCGCGCGCAGGCGCTGCGGGTGCAACATCACCGGCACCAACGCCTGCGGCGGCGGCAACGATGCGCAATGCAACGCCATCCGCTCGCACAGCAACCGCCCGGCCGCCAGATCCTGATGGAACTTGAAACGCCGCAACAGACCATCCACCGGCCAGCGATAGGTGAACGTTGCCGACACGCTCTGCAACGGCGAGGCGTTGCGTACGCAGTGCCCGCACAGGCCCGCGTCATCCTCCGGCGCATACAGCGGCAATGCACACCGCAGGCAGGCCCCGCGATGCAGTGGCAGCGTCGCCAGACACGCCGCGCACAGGTCGCAATCGGCAAGCCCGCGCTCGGCGCACACCAGGCATAGCGGGGGAACCAGCCAGCGCATCAGTCGCCGCCATCCGTAAACTTTTTTTGAACCAGAAATGTTGACAGAATCGTCCATGCTTCCCAGACTGCCTCGGGTCCCAGCCGATAACCGTCAGGAAACCCCGATGCCCGCTGTCATCCGCCATGACTGGCAAGCCCAGGAAATGCTGTCTCTGTTCGAGCTGCCGTTTCCGGAGCTGCTGCACCGCGCCGCCAACGTGCATCGCCAGCACTTCGATCCGACCGAGGTGCAGGTGTCCACCCTGCTGTCGGTCAAGACCGGTGGCTGCCCGGAAGACTGTGCGTACTGCCCGCAGGCACAACGCTATTCCACCGGCGTCAATGCGCAGAAGCTGATGCAGACCGAAGCCGTGGTCGCCCGCGCGCGCCAGGCCAAGGCCGCTGGCGCCTCGCGCTTCTGCATGGGCGCCGCGTGGCGGTCGCCTAAGGACCGCGACATCCCGAAGATTGCCGCGATGATCGCCGAGGTGAAGTCGCTCGGCCTGGAAACCTGCGCCACTCTCGGCATGCTCGAACCCGGCCAGGCCAAGGCGCTCAAGCAGGCCGGCCTGGACTACTACAACCACAACCTCGACACCGCGCCGGACTACTACGACTCGATCATCCATACCCGCCATTACCAGGACCGCCTGGACACCCTCCAGCACGTCCGCGATGCCGGCCTGAAGACCTGCTGCGGCGGCATCGTCGGCATGGGCGAAACCCGCCACCACCGTGCAGGCCTGTTGCTCGCACTGGCCAACCTGCCCGCGCACCCGGACTCGGTGCCGATCAACCGGCTGGTACAGGTCGCCGGCACCCCGCTGCACGGCAGTGAGGAACTGGATCCATTCGAGTTCGTGCGCATGATCGCCGTGGCACGGATCACCATGCCCCGCGCGATGGTGCGCCTGTCCGCCGGCCGTGAATCCATGAGCGACGAATTGCAGGCGCTGTGCTTCATGGCCGGCGCCAACTCGATCTTCTACGGCGAGAAACTGCTGACCACCGGCAATCCCGACACCGAACGCGACCA
>JAATFS010000195.1 GCA_015655035.1 Lysobacterales bacterium
AGCCAGTTGCCAGGCATGGTCGAGGACGCGATGAGCGGCGAGATCGAACTGGCTCCCTTCGTCACTCACACCCTGCCGCTGGACCAGATCAACGAAGCCTTCGACCTGATGCATGAAGGCAAGTCGATCCGCACCGTCATCCACTACTGATCCACTGTTGCACCGTTAACCGCTGGTTCCCTCAACACTCACTCTGCAAGGATATTCCCATGGCTACCCCAGTTATTTCCGGCGACGGTATCTTCTCGCATGTGTTCCTCGGCGCTGCCGACCTTGAACAGTCGGTCGCGTTCTACGATGCCGCGCTGGCCGCGCTCTCGATCAAGAACCTTGGCCCGTTCGGCAACGGTTGGGTCTTGTATGGAAAGGACAAGCCTGCCTTCATCATTGCCCGTCCGGGTAATGGCGAAGCGCCTTCGAGCAACGGTGTGACGGTAGGCTTCGCCGCATCCAGCACCGCCGAAGTGGACGCATTCCATGCCGCCGGCCTTGCCGCAGGCGGCAGCGACGAAGGCCAGCCCGGTCCTCGCGGCCATTTGCCCGGCGCCTATGCTGCCTACCTGCGTGATCCGGCGGGCAACAAAGTCTGCTCGTACACGTTTGTCTAAGTCTATGGAGCGCATCGAACATCGGGCCTGTTTCGAAGGCTGGCAGGATGTGTACCGGCACGACTCCGTCGTGCTCGGTTGCACGATGAACTTTGCCGTCTACTTGCCGCCTCAGGCGGCAAGTAGAAAGTTACCCGTGCTGTATTGGCTATCCGGACTGACCTGCAACGAGCAGAACTTCATCAGCAAGGCCGGGGCGCAGCGCTACGCCGCCGAACACGGCGTCGTGCTGGTGGTGCCGGACACCAGTCCGCGCGGCGAAGACGTCGCCAACGATCCGGGCTACGACCTGGGCCAAGGCGCCGGCTTCTACCTCAACGCGACCCAGCAGCCATGGGCGGCGAATTACCGGATGGAGGACTACGTGACCGGCGAACTGCCGGCGTTGATCGAGGCCTCCTTCCCGGTCACCGATGCGCGTGCGATCAGCGGGCATTCGATGGGCGGCCATGGCGCACTCACGCTGGCCCTGCGCCACCCCGGGCATTACCGCAGCGTGTCGGCGTTCTCACCGATCGTCGCCCCCAGCCAGGTGCCGTGGGGCCAGAAGGCCTTCACCGCCTACCTGGGCGAGGACCGCCAGGCATGGCAGCAGCACGACACGATCGAGCTGCTGAAATCGGCGACGGAACGCTTGCCGCTCCTGGTGGAACAAGGCCTGGGCGACGAGTTCCTCAACGATCAACTGCGCCCGCAGCTACTCCAGGTCGCATGCGAACAGGCCGGCCACCCGCTAACCCTGAACCTTCGCCCTGGCTACGACCACAGCTACTACTTCATCGCCAGCTTCATAGGCGAGCACATCGCCCACCACGCACAAGCGTTGCGCTGATCAGCCAACGCAGGACCCTTTCGCCACGAAGTGGCTGACTGCACGAACGGAAAAAGCTGCCGGACGCGAGCTCCCTGTCGGGAACCCGCGCCGGCAGCCACCGGGCAAGGGAGCAGACGCTCCTTACCCGAGTCCCCCGTTGGACAATCCAAGTCTGTACCGCAGCGCGCACCACCGCATTGCGCCAGATCAATTGCGGCCGCATCGGCTCGCGTCGGGCGAAGGCGCTTTCGATACTTTTCTTTAGCAAGACAAAAGTGACTCGCGCCTACAGGCGCGAAATCCCGTGATCTTGGTCTCGCAGCCCCAGCCGCACCAATCCAGCGCAACCGCGCCCACCCCAACCCTCAATACCCATGCACCGGCCGATGCGAACGCACCGCCATCACCACCCCCAACCCCGCCAACAACGACACCGCCGACGTACCCCCATAACTCATCAACGGCATCGGCACCCCGACCACCGGCAACAGCCCGGAAATCATCCCGCCATTGACGATCACATACACGAAGAACGCCAACCCCGTCGCCCCCGCCAACAACCGCGAATACGTATCGCGCGCCTGCACCGCGATCCACAGACAGCGCGCGATCACCACCAGATACAACGTCAGCACCGTGGCCACGCCGATCCAGCCGAACTCCTCGCTGAGCACCGAAAACGCGAAGTCGGTGGTCTGCTCGGGAATGAAGTTCAAGTGCGACTGAGAGCCCAGGCCCCAGCCCTTGCCCCCCAGCCCTCCGGAACCGATCGCGATCTTGGACTGGATGATGTTCCAGCCGGCCCCCAGCGCATCGCTCTCCGGATCCAGGAACATCATGATGCGGTCCTTCTGGTAGGGCCGCAGCAGCCAGATCCAGGCAATCGGCGCCGCCGATGCCACCCCGGCCACCGCCACCCCCACCCACCACCATGGCAGGCCGGCGAGCAAGAGTACGAACACGCCGCTGGCGGCGATCAACACGCCCGTGCCGAAATCCGGCTGCAACATGATCAGCGCGGTCGGCACGCCGATGATCACCGCACTGACCAGCACCGTGCCGATACGCGGCGGCAACGGCATCCGATTCAGATACCAGGCCACCATCATCGGCAGGCTGATCTTCAGCAGTTCCGCCGGTTGCAGATAGAACAGCTTCAAATCCAGCCACTGCCGGCCGTACTTGCCAGTGCCCAGCGCGAACACCGCCAGCAGCGGCAGCATCGACAGCGCGTAGACCAGCGGCGTCCATGCGCGCAGGCGCAGCACCGACACCCGCGAGATCCCCCACATTGCCGCCAGACCAATGGCGAAGCGGACCGATTGCGCCATCACCAGGTGATCACCGTTGGCGCCCCCTCCCGCGCTCCTGAGCACCGCCAGGCCAATCGCCATCAAGCCCGCCAACGCCAGGCACAACGGCCCGTCGAGCGTGCGCGCGAAGCGGCCACCCAGCTCGAACAGCCAGCGCAGGAAATCCCTCACGGCTCATCCTCCGTCGATGTGGGCGTGGCCGGCGTCGCAGCACTGCCCGACCCCACTGGCGGCACCTGCGGCGGCGGCGACGGTGCGATCGGCGCCTGGCCCAGCATCACCGGCAGCGCCGGCAGCTCCAGCGCGGCCTGGTCGCCCGCCGCCCGCACGTCCTGCGACGCGGCGTCGAACTGGACCAGCCCGACGGCGGTGCTGCCCAGCTCGCTGTCCAGCGGCTCGACTCCGCTGGGGAGCTTGCCCAGCAGCCAGGCATCGAAGATCTTGCGCGCGATCGGCGCCGCCGAACTGGTACCGAAACCACCACCTTCCACCGCCACCGCCAATACGATGGTGGGATTGTCGGCCGGTGCGAAGCCAACGAACAGGCCACGGTGGCGAAGGTGCAGCGGCAGGTTGCGCGGATTCACTGCGGCCACGCCCTTGCGACTGACCACCTGCGCAGTGCCGGTCTTGCCGGCCATCTGGTACGGCGCCCCGCCGGTGATCGCGTAGCCGGTGCCTCCGGGACGCATGGTGTCCTTCATGCCCTCGCGCACTACTTGCAGATTGTTCGGATTGGGGCTGATCGGCTTGCCCGCCGGCTGTGGCAAGGGCTGCCAGGGATGGTCGAAACCGGTGCGCTTCTGCACCACCAGGTGCGGCCGCCGCAGCTGGCCGTCGGCAATGCCGCCGATCCCGCGTACCAGTTGCATCGGGGTGACCTTCCAGTCGCCCTGGCCGATCGACATGTTGACGGTGTCACCCGGGTACCAGCGCTCCTTGCGCGACTTCAGCTTGTACTCGGGCGAGGGCAGGATGCCGCCGATCTCGCCCAGCAGGTCCACGCCGGTCGGCTGGCCCAGCCCGTAGTAGTGCAGGTAGCGGTCGATGCGTCCGATCCCCATGTCCAGCGCCAGCCGGTAGTAATAGGTGTTCACCGATTGCGCGATCGACTTGCGCAGGTCGGTCCAGCCGTGGCCGCCACGGTGCGAGTCGCCCCAGCCGCGACGGGTACCGGGCAGATAGAACATGCCGGTGGACAGGATCCGGTCCTCGGGCCGGCGGATGCCGCTGTCCAGCCCGGCCAGCGCGAGCAGCGGCTTGAGCGTGGAGCCCGGCGCCACCCCGCCCAGCACCAGGCGGTTGAACTGCGGCCGCGAGGGATTGTCGTTGAGCGCCTTGAAGTCGGCGTGCGAGATGCCGTTGACGAACAGGTTGGGGTCGTAGCTCGGCAGGCTGACCATCCCCAGGATCTCGCCGGTACGCGGGTCCATCGCGATCGCCGCGCCCTCGAATTCGCCGAACGCGGCCACCATCGCGCGTTGCAGGTCGGCGTCCACCGACAACCGCAGGTCGGCGCCGGACTGCGCCGGTACCCGGCCGACGGTGCGGATCGCCCGGCCCTGCACATTGGTCTCGACCTGCTCGTAGCCGACCTTGCCGCGCAGGTCCTGCTCGTAATAGCGCTCCAGTCCGGACTTGCCCATGTGGGTGAGCGCCGCATTGCCCTCGCCCAGCGCCGCCAAGTCCTTTTCGTCGATCCGGCCGACGTAGCCGATGATGTGGGCAAACAGCTCGCCGTAGGGATAGCGCCGGGTCAGGTAGGGCTCCAGCTCCACGCCTGGGAAACGCCAGCGCTCGAGTGCGAAGCGAGCCATTTCCTCATCGCTCATGCGCAGCCGCAAGGTCACCGGCAGGAAGCTGCGACGCGCCTTGCGCTCGCGGTTGAAGCGGTCCAGGTCTTCCGGCGCGATCGGGATCACCTTGCCCAGCGCGGCCAACATCGCGTCCATGTCGGCGACCTTGTCCGGGGTCACGTCCAGGCGGAACGCCGGCACGTTCTCGGCCAGCAGGCGGCCGTTGCGGTCGTAGATCATGCCGCGCCCGGGCACCACCGGCCGTGGCTTGATCCGGTTGGCTTCCGAACGGGTGGCATAGACCTCGTGGTCCAGCACCTGCAACTTGAAGTACCAGCCGCCCAAACCGAGCAGGCACAGCATCACCACGCCGAAGCCCAGCACCGCGCGACGGCGGAACTGCTCGGCCTCGGCATGCGGATTCTTGGCCTGGCGGCGCGGATACATGGCGGCGCGCTACTTCTTCTTGCTGCGCTTGCCCAGACGCAGCGCGTCCAGCAGCACGAACAGCAACGGCCACAGCGCCATGCCCAGCAGCGGCGCCCACCAGTAGCTCCACGGCAGCGTCGGCTCACCCAGCGCCAGATGGACGGCGGCCGAGACGATGCGATCGTTGAGCAACAGCCCGCCGATCGCCAGGGCCTGTTGCGACATCGGGAAGAACCGCAGGCGCGCGCGGAAACGTTGCAGGATGAAGGTCAGGATCACCAGCCGCAGTGCCTGCTCGCCGAGCAGGCCGCCGTACAGCAGATCGGCCGCCACGCCAGCGACGAAGGCCACGCCCAGGCCCACCTTGTCCGGCTCCTCGATCACCCAATAGGCGATCACCAGCGCCAGCCAGTACGGGCGCAGCGGCTGCACCACCTCCGGCAGCGGCAGCAGCCCCAAGAACAGCGCCATCACGATACTGGCCGGCAGCACCCAGCCGTTGCGCAGACGCGTCATGGAGCGGTCCCCGCTGGCAATGGACGCGGCGCCGGGAGGCGCTGGCGGGCGCTGGCGGGTGCTGCGGAGGGCGGCGCGGAGGGCGCAACGGACGCCGGGGATGGCGCAACGGACGCTGGCGAGGCAGGCACCGCTGGCGGCACTTCCGTCGTGGCCGGTGGCGGCGCTGGCGACGATGAGGCAGCGGCGCGCGCCGGATCACGGCGCGCGCCGACCTGCTCACGATTCTTCAGCAGCAGCACGTCCCGTCCCCGGTCCAGCTTGGCTGCCGGCTTGATTTCGCCGACCAGGAACGCATGGCTGTCGTCCGGACGCAGCGCGGCGATGCTGCCGACCGGGAACCCGGCCGGGAAGCGTCCGCCCAAGCCCGAGGTGACGATTTCGTCGCCCACCACCACCCCGGCGCTGAGCGGGATGTCGCGCAGTTCCAGCCGATCGCCGCGCCCATAGACGATCAGGCGCACGCCGTTGCGTGCCACGCTCACCGGCACTGCATGGTCCGGATCGGTCAGCAGCAGCACGGTCGAATGCAGCGGGGTGACCTCGATCACCTGACCCATCAGCCCGCCGGCATCGATCACCGCCTGGCCGAGCATGACTCCATCGCGGCTGCCGGCATCCAGGATCAGGCGTTGCCGGGTCGGGTCCAGGTCGATGTCCAGGATCGGCGCCAGTTGCACGTCCAGGCCGCGGCGCTCGGCCACGTTGAGCAGCTCGCGCAACTGGGCGTTATCCAGCGCAGCGGTCTGCAACCGGGCCAGCCGGGCGTTGGCGATCAACACCTGGTTGCGCAGCTCGCGGTTCTCTTCCAGTAACTGCGAGCGCGTGGCGGCGTTGTCGCGCATCTGCGTACCGATCCTTCCGGGCAAGCCGGCCAGGGCCCAGATCGGCTGCACCAGCAGGTTGGCTTGCGCGCGCATCTGGGCCAGCCATCCGCCGCGGCCGTCGAACGCGATCAGCGCGATCGACAGCACCAGATACGCCATCAGGCGTACCGTGCTGGCGGTATCGCCGGGGCGGGGCGCGACAGGAGGACCGGCGTAGGAAGGCACGTTAGAGCCGGAAATGGAGAGTGGGAAATGGGGGAGCGCAGGGCTGCCAGGCATGGCAGGCCCCAGCGATGCAGGCAATGCGAGCGGCGGTCGGCGGGGAACCCGAGGCTGGCGGCGTCCGCGCCGTGGCCAACTTGCGATTCCCCATCCCCGACCTCATCACTCTGGCGCGAAGAACTCGTTGCCGTGCATGTCCACCAGCTCGAGCGCACGGCCGCCGCCACGGGCGACGCAGGTCAACGGGTCGTCGGCGACCTGCACGTGCAGGCCGGTTTCCTCGGAGATCAGCCGGTCCAGGTCGCGCAGCAGCGCGCCGCCGCCGGTCAACACGATGCCGCGCTCGGCGACATCGGCGCATAGCTCCGGCGGGGTCTGCTCCAGCGCCAGCTTGACCGCCGAGACGATGCCCGACAGCGGCTCGTGCAGCGCCTCGAGCACTTCGTTGGAGTTGATCTTGATCATCTTCGGCACGCCTTCGGCGAGGTTGCGGCCGGAGATCTCCATCTCCTGCACTTCCGCCTGCGGATAGGCGCAGCCGATCTCCAGCTTGATCCGCTCGGCAGTGGCCTCGCCGATCAGCATGCCGTGGTTGCGGCGCACGTAATTGGTGATGGACTCGTCGAAACGATCGCCGCCCACGCGCACCGACTGCGAGTAGACGATGCCGTTGAGCGAGATCACCGCCACCTCGGTGGTACCGCCACCGATGTCGATGACCATCGAGCCGCGTGCCTCGGTGACCGGCATGCCGGCCCCGATCGCCGCCGCCATCGGCTCCTCGATCAAATAGACGTCGCGGGCGCCGGCCTCCTCGGCCGATTCCTTGATCGCGCGGCGCTCGACCTGGGTCGAGCCGGCCGGCACGCACACCAGCACGCGCGGGCTCGGGCGCAGGAAGCGCGACTTGTGCACCTTCTTGATGAAGTGCTTGAGCATCGCCTCGGTGTAGGTGAAATCGGCGATGACGCCGTCTTTCATCGGCCGGATCGTGGTGATGTGCCCGGGTGTGCGCCCCAGCATCTGCTTGGCCTCGGCCCCGACTGCCGCCACCGAGCGGGTGCCGCCGATCGCGCGATCCTGGCGTACCGCCACCACCGATGGTTCGTTCAGCACGATTCCCTGCCCGCGCACGTAGATCAGCGTATTGGCCGTGCCCAGATCGATGGACAGGTCGTTAGAGAACATGCCGCGGAGTTTCTTGAACATCGGGGAAATCGATCCTGAGAAGACTGTTGCGCGCCCGCCCGCCGAATGGCGAAAAAATGGGCAGAAATGAAGTCTGCTAGCCTAACAACCCACCCAGGTGCGGGCAAGGAAAAATCGAGTGGCGGCACGGCTTTATGACGCCAGCGGGCGCCGTCGGCGCAAGGACTTCTGGTCCTGAACCGCCGCAGCCGTTAACCTTTGCGCCGCGGCGCGCCAGCGGCGCCCCCAGTCATGTCCGGCGACTGGCGGATCTTTTTCCTTGCAAAGGCCCCCTCGATGTCCGCTTTGATCTGTGGTTCCCTCGCCTACGACACCATCATGGTGTTTCCGGACCAGTTCAAGAACCACATCCTGCCGGACAAGGTGCACATCCTGAACGTCTCGTTCCTGGTGCCCCGGATGCGCCGCGAGTTCGGCGGCTGCGCCGGCAATATCGCCTACAACCTGCACCTGCTGGGCGGTTCGCCGATCCCGATGGGGACGGTCGGCCAGGATTTCGGCCCCTATCGCGAGCATTTCGACGCGCTGGGCATCGACCTGTCGCGGATCAAGGTGATCGATGAGCTGTTCACCCCGCAGGCATTCATCACCACCGACCACGACAACAACCAGATCACCGCCTTCCACCCGGGCGCGATGATGCGCAGCCACGAGAACCATGTGAAGGACGTACCGGGCGTGAGCCTGGGCCTGGTCGGCCCGGACGGACGCGAGGGCATGATCCAGAACGCGGCGGAGTTCGCGGCCGACGGCGTGCCGTTCATCTTCGACCCGGGCCAGGCCATGCCGCTGTTCAACGGACCGGAGCTGCGCGCGTTCATCGAACAGGCCGACTACGTGGTGGTCAACGACTACGAATCCAACCTGTTGCAGGAGCGCACCGGCTGGAGCGAGAAGGATATCGTGTCGCGCGTGCAGGCCTACATCACCACCCAGGGCCCGAAGGGTGCGCTGGTGCACACTCCCGACAAGACCTACGACGTGCCGCCTGCGCACGAGCGCCGCGTGGTCGATCCCACCGGCTGCGGGGACGCCTTCCGCGCCGGACTGATCTTCGGCATCCAGCGCGGCTGCGATTGGCTGACCATCGGCCGGATGGGCAACCTGATGGGCGCGCTGAAGGTCGAGCACCCCGGCACCCAGAACCAGCGCTTCGACTTCGACGAATTCAACGACCAGTTCAAGCAGCAGTTCGGCTACACGCTGTAGGGCCGCCCGCCAGGCCTCGCGCCTGCCCCGACAGCCCACTTGAACGAACAAAGCCGCGCAACTGCGCGGTTTTCTTTTTGCGCAGGCCCCGGACCGGCCCCGGCCAAGCCCGCATTTTGCTGCATCGCGGTTTGAGCGCGCGCACGGATTGTGCGTCACTGTCGCTCTGATCCAAGATCGGATCGAGGGCGCGCCACGTGTCGGAACTGACTGTAGCCAAGCTCCTGGAAGCGGCAACCGAAACCTTGTCTTCGGACGCAGGCGAGTCCGCACTGTTGGCGCGGATTCGCCGCTGTCGCCAGATCGAGCCATTGCCGCCTGCGCTGGCACGCTCGTGGCTACGCTGCCTGGACGAATATGGGTTGAACCCGGACACCAGTCCTTCGCCGATGGTCCACGACGGCAACGGGTTGCGCGAGCGCCGACAGCGGCTGGAGAAGGTGCTGCGCATCGCCAAGATGGAGATGGAAAATCTCTACGAGCAGATTGCCGGCGGCGGCTACGCGGTGGTGTTCGCCGACGCCGAGGCCACGGTGTTGCACAGCGTGCAGGACCCATCGCTGCTGCGCGAGTTCCGCAAGACCGGGCTGTTCTGTGGCGCCAGCTGGGCCGAACGCTACCAGGGCACCAACGGCATCGGCACCTGTGCGGTGGAGTGCAGCGCGTTGGGCGTGCACCACGGCGAGCACTATCTGGCCCGGCATCTGCCGCTGTCATGCAGCGGCGCACCGATCCTGGACCCGCAGGGGCAGCTGCTGGCGGTACTGGATGCCTCCACGCCCGATGCGCGCGACACCAAGCTGGTGCAGCACCACACGCGCGCGCTGGTACAGATGTCGGCGGCGCAGATTGCGCGGGCGTATTTCCTGGATCAATACCGGCATGCGTGGATCCTGCGCTTCCACAGCCGTCCGGAATTCACCGGCTTGCTGCACGAAGCGTTGATGGCGATCGGCGGCGACGGCAGCGTGCTCGCCGCCAATCAGGCGGCACTGGAACAGCTCGGCCAGGCGGACCGGGAGCAGCTGGTCGGCCGCGATATCTCCCAGGTGATGCAGTTGGATTTCGACACGCTGGAGGAGCGCGCCCGCAACGATGCCGGCACGCTGTGGTCGATCCGCTGCGCCTGCCATGGGCGCCGCTTCTTTGCCCTGGCGCAACCACCTGGCGACGGCGCTGCCGGCAGGCGCGCCTCCACCACCGCCGAGCTGGCCAGCCAGCCGGACGAAACCGAGCACGAGCACGTGGGCTCCGATCCGCGCATGCGCCACAATCTGGACAACGCACTGAAACTGGCTGCGCATGGCGTGTCGATCCTGCTGTGCGGCGCCACTGGCACCGGCAAGGAAGAATTTGCCAAGGCCGTGCATCACAACTCGTCCTGGGCCGCACAGCCGTTCGTGGCGGTGAACTGCGCGGCGATCCCCGAAGCGCTGATCGAGAGCGAGCTGTTCGGCTACGCGCGCGGTGCGTTCACCGATGCGGCGCGCGAGGGCCGCCACGGCAAGCTGGTGCAGGCCAGTGGCGGCACCTTGTTCCTGGATGAGATCGGCGACATGCCGTTGCCGCTGCAAACACGGCTGCTGCGCGTTCTGGAAGAACAGAGCGTGACCCCGCTCGGCAGTGAGCGTGCCACGCCATTGGAGTTGCATGTGATCAGTGCGAGCCATCGCGACCTGGCGCAGATGGTCGCTGCCGGCGAGTTCCGCCAGGACCTGTACTACCGTCTCAACGGCGTGGTGCTGCACCTGCCGCCACTGCGTGAGCGCAGCGACAAGGCCGAGCTGATCCGGACGCTGCTGCGCGAGGAACGCGATCAGCCGCAGGTACGCATCAGCGAAGATGCGCTGCACAAGCTGCTCAGCTATGCCTGGCCGGGCAATATGCGGCAGCTGCGCAACGTGTTGCGCACCGCTGCGGTGCTATGCGCCGACGGCGTGATCCGTATCTCGAACCTGCCGCAGGAAATCGTCGATGCCGACAGTGGTCCCTGCCTGGTCGACAGCGACGCGGTAGCCGCCGACGACATGCCCGGCCGCGCCGCACTGGACAGCGCCGAACGCAGCGTGTTGCAGCAACAACTGGAACGCCATCACTGGAACGTCAGCCGCACCGCCGATGCGCTCGGCATCAGCCGCAACACGCTGTATCGCAAGCTGCGCAAGCATGGGCTGGCCACCGCCTGAGCGCGTTCCACAGGGGTGCAGCCAGGGTCCGACTAGAACCGCCAGCGCAGGCCGACCTGGTATTGCCTCGGCGCGCCGGGAGCGACGAAACGCGACGGTCCGTCCTCGACCGCCTCCTGCTGCGGGCGCGCCAGCGCGCCGCCGGGAAACATATCCTCGGCAATCGCGGCATAGGTTTCGTAGCGTCGATCGAACAGGTTGTTGACCCGCAGGTAGAGCGACACGTCCTTGCCCACCTGCCAGGTGCCATGCAGGTCCACCAGCACATAGCCGCCGGTGGACAGATCGTGGCGCAACGTGTCTTCACCTTCCTCGGGATCTTCGACACGTCCGTCTTCGTTACCGCTGGCCCCGCGCGAGGAAATGGCGCGCAGGTCCGCGCCCAGCGCCAGCTGCGCCGAAGCCTGCCACAGCGCGCCCAGCTTCACGCTGTTGCGCGGCAGCCCGGCGATGCGCATTCCCGGGTGCAAGGCGATGCTGCGCTCGCCGGACAATAGTGCGTCGTCGCTGCGGTAGGTCGCGTCCAGATAGCTGTATCCCGCGAACCAGCGCAGCGCACCGCGCTGGGCCCGGTAGCTCAGGTCCACGCCTTGGTAACGCGTACGGTCGACATTGTCGAAATAACCCAGCTGCGTGTTGGGCGCACGCAGGAACAGAATGTCATCGCGATTGTCGGCCCGGTACAGCGATGCGTTGAGGCTCTGGTCCGGCGACGGATTCCAGCGCAGTCCCACTTCGTAGGTACGCGAGATGATCTGCTCCAATCGCGGATCAGCCTGCAAGCCGGTGGGCAGCCGGCACGGCTGTTGCGGATCGGCGCAGCCCAGTTCGATCGCGGTCGGTGCGCGGCTGTTCTGCGATACCGATGCATAGGCGGTCAGTCCGTCGCCCAGGCGATGGCTGATGCCCAGCGCGGGATTGAGCTTGGCGAACACGAAACGTTCGTTCGGCAGCGCGCCATCGTCGGCGGTGGACAGCACGTTGCTGACCCCTACCCGGTTCCAGCGCAAGGATGCGGTCACATGCGTGGTAGCGGCCAGCGCCCAGGTATCGCTGGCGAACACCCCCAGGGTGCTGCTGCGGCCGCTGACGCCGGAGAAGAATTCGCGATCCTCGTCGTCGTCTGCGACGATCGAGCGGTCGTCCTGCACCGAGCCGTCCTGCTCGTATTGCCGGTAGCGCACCCGGTTGCGGTCGTAGGTGGCCCCCA
>JAATFS010000332.1 GCA_015655035.1 Lysobacterales bacterium
CGGGTCTCGTCCCAGCCTCGCGTCTTCAGCCCGCAATCCGGGTTGACCCAGAGCTGTTCCGGCTTGAGCACGGCGCGCGCCTTCTCCAGCAGGTCCACCATCTCGGCCACGCTCGGCACGCGCGGGGAATGGATGTCGTAGACGCCCGGGCCGATCTCGTTCGGGTAGTGGAACTTCACGAATGCGTCGAGCAATTCCATGCGCGAGCGCGAGGTCTCGATCGAGATCACGTCCGCATCCATCGCCGCTACCGCCTCGATGATGTCGTTGAACTCCGAGTAGCACATGTGGGTGTGGATCTGGGTGGCATCGCGCACCCCGCACGAGGCGATACGGAAGCTCTCCACCGCCCATTGCAGATAGGCGCTCCACTCGCCGCGACGCAGCGGCAGGCCCTCGCGGATCGCCGGCTCGTCGATCTGGATCACGCCGATGCCGGCCGCTTCCAGGTCGCGCACTTCGTCGCGCAGCGCCAGCGCGATCTGCCGGCAGGTCTGCGAGCGTGCCTGGTCGTCGCGCACGAACGACCATTGCAATACCGTCACCGGGCCAGTCAGCATGCCCTTCATCGGCCGCTCGGTCAGCGACTGTGCATAGCTGGACCACTGCACCGTCATCGGCGCCGGCCGGGCCACGTCGCCGAAGATGATCGGTGGCTTCACGCAGCGCGAGCCGTAGCTCTGCACCCAGCCCAGCTTGGTGAAGGCGAAGCCGTCGAGCTGCTCGCCGAAATACTCCACCATGTCGTTGCGCTCGAACTCGCCGTGCACCAGCACGTCCAGCCCGATCTCTTCCTGGAAGCGCACGCAGCGTTCGGTTTCCGCCTGCAGGAATGCCTCGTAATCGTGATCGGACAGCTTGCCGCTCTTGTTGCGCGCGCGTGCTTCGCGCACTTCATGGGTCTGTGGAAACGAGCCGATGGTGGTGGTCGGGTAGGCCGGCAACTGCAACGCCTGCTGCTGCGCCAAGCGCCGCTGCGGATACGGCGACTGCCGGCGGCCGGCATCGGCATCGAGCGCGTCGATGCGGCGCGCGACTTCCGGGCGGTGCACCTTGGCCGACTGGCGGCGCGATTCGATCGCCTCGCGTGCCCGCGCCAGTGTCGCGTCGGCACCGGCCACGCCATCCAGCGCGTCGGCCAGGGTGCGCAGTTCGCCCAATTTCTGCTTGGCGAACGACAACCAGCTGCGCAGGTCCGGCTCCAGGCTTTTCTCCGCGTCCAGGTCCACCGGCACGTGCAACAGCGAGCACGAGGGCGCCAGCCACAGCTTGTCCGCACCGACATGGCCTTGCGCATAGCGTGCCAACGTCAACGCGTTGTCCAGCCCGGTGCGCCAGATGTTGCGGCCGTTGACCAGGCCTGCGGAAAGCACGCGTCCGCGCGGCAGCGCCTTGAGCACCTCGTCGAGCTGCTCCAGCCCGCGCACCAGGTCCACGTGCAGGCCATCCACCGTCAGCTCTGCGGCCAGCGGCAGGTTGTCGCCGAGCGCACCGAAGTAGGTGGCCAGTAATAGATTCGGTCGAGGGCCGGACGCCAGCACGCTGTACGCGTGGCGATAGGCCGCGCGGGTGGATTCGTCCAGGTCCAGTACCAGTGCCGGCTCATCGATCTGTACCCAGTCCGCGCCGGCCTCGTGCAGCTGCTCCAGCAACTGACCGTACACCGGCAGCAGGCGATCGAGCAGCGCCAGGCGGTCGCTGCCGTCGACGGTCTTGGCCAGCAGCAGGAAGCTCACCGGCCCGATCAGCACCGGACGGGTCTTGATGCCCAGCGCCAGCGCCTCGCGGAACTCGGCGACCGGCTTGTCGCCGCGCAGGGCGAACGCCTGCTCCTGGTGCAGTTCCGGCACCAGGTAGTGATAGTTGGTGTCGAACCACTTGGTCATTTCCAGCGCGTGCAGATCCACCCCATCGGCCTGGCGGCCGCGCGCCATTGCGAAGTAACCGGCCAGAGGATCGGCATCGGCGAGCGCGCGGTAGCGTTCGGGAATCGCATCGAACAGGAACGCCGTATCCAGCACCTGGTCGTAGAGACTGAAGTCGTTGCTTGGCGGCAGGTCCACGCCGGCCGTGCGTTGCAGCTGCCAATGGCGCTCACGCAGTGCGGCGGCGGTGGACTGCAACTGCGCTGCGTCGGTCTCGCCACGCCAGTGGCTTTCCAGCGCATGTTTGAGCTCGCGCCGCGCGCCGATGCGCGGAAAGCCCAGGTTGGTCACGATCGTCATGTTGCATTTCCTCATTGCATTGAAGGGCATTGAGGAACGAAGGAACCGCGCACCACGCCGATGCTCGCACACGGGCCTGCCACGCCAGCGACCTTCGCCCCCGCGGGCGAACCGGAACCGGCGGGCAGCCACGGACGGCGCCCGCAACCCATGCGCACGCACGTCCGGCCGCTCCCCGCGGAGCGCCAGGTCGAAACGAAGGACGGTCGTGTCCTCCGGCCCAGGCCGGTATTCGGGCTGATGGACAGGCCGTGCGCCGTGCACGACAGGCCTACTGTCCGCCGCTTCCCAGGCCGGTGAAGGCCCAGTGCTGTTGACGGAGGTCGTTTCCATTCACCGCTGCGGGGCAGCTCCGGAATGGGGTGCGTCAGCACCCTTCACCGGATTCCCGTTTAACTCCATCGCTTCATCCGAATGAAGCGATGGATACCTTGGCGTGCGCAGAGTAGGGCGGCTCGCGGGCAAGGTCAAGCACGGCGTGCATGCAGGCCGGCAAGCACGCCCGCCACAACCACGCCCACGGCGAAGCCCTCTCCGGTCGGGAGAGGGCTGGGCGGGAATCAGGGGGATGGAACGACGTCTTGCTATCGACACCAGCACCGGTGCCGGCAACCGCCGGCACCGGTGGCCTGTCTCAGTAGTTGACCTGCAATTGCAGGCGCAGCAGGTCGCCTTCGATCACCGGGTACGGCGCGGTGGTGACATCGCTGCGACGCATGTTGGCGTAGGAGAAGGCGATCTCCAGCGCTTGCATGGGCTGCCACTCCACGCCGGCCTCCCACTCGTCCACTTCCATTCGCGGCGCATTGTTGTCGAACTTGGCCGCCCCGCGATAGGTCTGCCACTTCAGGTAAGGCATCAGCGAGCCGTAGCTGCCATCCAGCTTGTACATCGCCTGCACGTAACCCCCGCGCAGCGAGCGCGTGCGCAGCTGGCGCGTCGTCGGGTCGAGCTGCGGACCGCGACCCACCGTCCATTCGGCCTGGAGTCCGAACGGCTGCGGGTAGTAGATGAAATGTGCGGCCACGCGCTCGTCACGCAGCCCGCCGGAAGGCGCGGAAGGGGTGAAGGTGGCGCCATCGAGAGTAATCGACGCGGTACCGGGCACGAAGCGTCCGGTGTAGGCGCTCATGCCGGCCTCGACGTACTGGCCGTTGGCGAACTTGAACGGATAGCTGGCACGCGCGACCACGTGCAGGCTGTCATTGCGGTCGGCACGGTTGGCGCCCTGGCCGTTGTAGACGCCAAGGCCCAGCACGCCGTAGTCGCCCGAGCCCTTCAGGCCGGACTTGACCAGATCCTGGAAGCGACCCTGCGCCTGCTTGGGGGTGTAATAGAACACCGCCGCCATGTCGCGCTCGTCGCGCACCGCCGAGTTCAGTGCGTCGACCCGGTCCGGGGTAAGGCGGTTCTGGCTGGATTGCAGGTTCTCCCAGCCGTAGGGGATCTTGGATTGGCCGACGCGCACGCGGTACTCGCGCGCCTTGTCGAAATAGATATCGGCGTAGGCGTCACGCAGCTGGGCGAAGTTGGACGTGCTGGAGCCGCTCGGGGTGCTGGCAAAGTCAGGCTGGAAGTAGTACGAGACATGGTCGTTGAGATCGCCGCTCAGTACCACGCGGGCACGGCGCAGGCCCATGCCCTGGTTGCGGCCCACGAAACGGTCACCTGGCGTGCGCAGATCGTCGGCATCGCCTCCGATCTCCTGGTTGTAGCGGAACTGGGCGTAACCGCGCAGGCTGAGGCGGTCGTACCACTTCTTGCTGGCCGTCGCCGGTGCAGGTGCCGTGGGAGCAGCAGCGACCGCAGCGGGTGCCGGTGTGGGCAGTACCGACGCCGGCACCTTGCCCTGCTCGTCGACCTGCACGAAGGTGCCGAGCCGGTCACGGCCTGGCCCCGCTTCGGCATATATCTGCTTGGTCTTGCGATCGACGTACAGTTCCAGTTCGGCGGCGCCGGCTTCGCCGGCCATGGCGGCGCCCAGGGCGCACAGGAAGGGAGCGAGCGTTCGTTTCTTCATGAAAGTTGTCCGGGCAGGGCGTGTGGGAGAGGCACGCTGACCAGGACTGGCCAGCAACGCCCGCCAGATATATGTCCCTTTCATGTCAGTATCGTGACAACGACTGGCCCGATGGGGCGTGCGATGCCCCGGCGCCAAGCCACCTGGGCAGATAGCCCGGGACCTGTCGTCACCCCAGGCAGCCGGCCTGGGTATGACGACTGGCGCTGATGCTTTCGCTCAGCCCTGGGTTTTGCTTGCCGCCGCCAGTGCCGCTGCAACCGTGTCGCGCAATGGCGTGGTCGCACGACCGATCAACTGGCTGAGCTGGTGGCGGTCGTCGAACAATGCGCCGTCGGCCGCGCTGCGGTCGCTCTGCGCGATGATGCCGGCCACGGCTTCCGGCAGCCCGGCCTGTACCAACGCCGCCTGGTACTCCACCTGCGGCAGATCGCGATAGCTCACCGGCTTGCCCGACTGCTTTGCAATCTCGGCGGCCAGTTCGTCCAGGGTATAGGCGCTGTCGCCGGCAAGCTCATAGATACGGCCGGCCTGTGTTTCGCTGGAGACCAGCACGGCGGCGGCCGCCTCTGCGTAGTCGGCACGGGTGGCCGACGCGATCCGGCCACTGCCGGCGCTGCCGAGCACGACACCCGATTGCAACGCGGGAGCGACCGCGCCGGTGTAGTTCTCGGTGTACCAGCCATTGCGCAGCAGCACATAGGGCAGGCCGGAGTCGCGCAACAGCGCCTCGGTGGAGCGATGCTCGTTGGCCAGCAACAGCGCGCTGGTGTCGGCATGCAGCACGCTCGTGTAGGCCAGCAGCTTCACCCCCGCCTGCTGCGCGGCCTCGATCACGTTGCGGTGCTGGGCCACGCGCTGGCCGACCTCGCTGGAGGACACCAGCAGCACCCGGTCCACGTCCTTGAGTGCCGCGTGCAGCGTTTCCGGCTGGCCGTAATCGACCCGGCGCACGGTCACGCCGCGTGCCGCCAGGCCATCCAGGGCCTGGAGGTTGCGGGCGCCCGCCACGATCTGCTCGGCGGGGACCTGCTTTAGCAATGCCTCGATCACCAGGCGGCCGAGTTGACCGCTGGCACCGGTGACGAGAATCCTGGAAGGGGAGTTGGACATGGGGTACCTTTGGTCTCGATTGAAGGGTAGGTCTATTATTGAGACCCAACCATACTCCACAAGCAGGCAGTTCTTTGTCACCAGGTGAGCTCAAGGGAACCTCCATGTCGGCGACCGCCTCGCAGCACCCCGATTTCGACGCGAGCAGATGCCCGGTGCGCGACGTGCTGGACCAGATCGGCGACAAATGGACATTGCTGATCCTGCTCACACTGGTGGCCACACCGGCGCGTTTCAGTGCGATCCAGCGCGCCGTGCCGGATATCTCCAAGCGCATGCTGAGCCAGACCCTGCGCAATCTCGAACGCAACGGCATGATCACGCGGCAGGTCTTCGCCACCAAGCCACCCAGCGTGCAATACGCGATGGCCCCGCTGGGCGAGGCCTTGCTGGAGCCGATGTCGCAACTGGTGAAGTGGGCCGAGGACCACCATCGCCATATCCGTGCCGCACGCGAGCGCTTCGACCAGGCTGACGCGGGCTAGCCGTATGGCCGGCGTCCGCCGCGCGCGCTGCCAAGTCCGCGCCTACGGGTTTTCCCGGCGCGGCCCGGACTGGCCCGCGCCGCAGCGGTAAACTGTGCGGCCGTTCCGGCTGTTTTCACGCATGCGCAATCCCCTGCAAGACCAATTGCTCAAGGCCGGCCTGGTCAAGAAAGGCCAGGTCGACAAGATCGCGCGCGAACAGCACAAGCAGCGGCATGCCAAGGGTGGCAACGCGGTGGCCCCGGACCCGGACAAGGTTGATGCCGCGCGGCTGCAGGCCGAACGCGCCGAGCGCGATCGCGCGCTGGCCGAGGAACGCAATGCGCAGGCGCGGCGGCAGGAAGTGCAGGCGCAGATCCGCCAGATCGTGGACACCCACAAGGTCAAGCGCACGGGCGAGATCGACTACCGCTTCAACGATGGCAGCGTGATCCGCAGCGTGCTGGTCGATACCGCCCTGCGTACCCAGCTGGCCAGCGGTGCCCTGGTGATCGTGCGGCACGGCGAGGGCTTCGAGCTGATTCCGCGCGCCGCCGCCGAAAAGGTCTACGGCCGCGACCCGGCGATGGTGGTGCTGGACCACGGCCGCAGCGACGGCGACAGCGCCGCCAAGTCCGAAAGCGACGACGACTGGTACGGTCAGTTCAAGGTGCCGGACGATTTGATCTGGTAGCTGTGTCCCGTTCGTAACAGGTCACGACGGCGGTCTTGGCCAGTCTGATTCAAGCCAGGTCAGGTAAGGGCTCTGCACCCACCCAGCGGGCCGCCTGCCGCTGTCTTGAGGCGTTGGATGACGATGCTCATCGCATCGACCTCATCCTGTGTCAGTGCGTGCTCGCGGTGAACGCAGTTGAGGAACGCGCAACTAATTTTCATCGGCAGTAATGGCATGCACATACCATTCCGATGCCAGGTGCGCGCCAGCGGCTCGCAATGCGGAACGCTTCGGCCCGTCATGTGCACCGGAAACGGTGATGGAGACCACTGCCCCGGCCAGCCTGGCTTGGGTTTCAAGCGCCCGGTGAAGAGCAATGCCGGTCGATGCCCAAAGCGTGGAATAGGCGACGGAAAAATCATCTATCAGGCAGGCCTTCCCGCCCGGGTCGTACACCGGCGGAGCCGGGCCCACGCGACCGATGATGAATCCATCGATGGCTGCGGCGTGCTCATGAACCAGCAAAATCCAATCCTGCTGATTGAGCAGCGTTGCAAAGAAGGCCGCCTGGACTGCCGCCGAATTCGTGGCCTTGCGCCAGAACACCGGCGACCGCGCTTCATAGTCGCTGCGCTTGAGCTCGGACAGCTCGACCATTCGCGCTATATCGGCGGGCTCGGCTCTTCTGACCGTCATCGCTACATGCGTCCTCGAAGGCTATCGCCAAAACCGACGAACGGCAGGCTGGGCGTGGTGGCCGTAGTCCGGAACGCCGATCCTGCACCTGCCGCGTTATCTCTGCAAGCGCTTGCTCAACACCACGCTGCGATAACGCTTGCCCGGCCATTGAACATGGCCTACGAACGCATAGCCGAGCCGGCGATACAGCGCGACCAGATGCGTGGCCTGCTCGGCAGTGTCGATGGCCAGCTCGGCAAAACCCCGCTCGGCTGCCCAGGTCTGGCACTGTTTCAACAGCGCTCGGCCGATGCCCAGGCCTTGCAGGTCGGGTTCGACCGCGAACTGGTGCGCGGCGGCGACGCCGGTCCGGGTGAAGTATTCGCAATCGCTGCGCGCATAGGTCGGCTGCACCACCACCGTTCCTGCAAGGCTTCCATCCCAGTACGCCACGTAGCATTGGCCACCGTCGATACGCTTGCGGGTCATCGTCGGCGTTTGATCGACGGCGGTGTAGTTCAGCCCCATTGCCCCGAGCCGCGCATAAGCGCGGTGCAGCAACGAGGTAAGTTCATCGATCGAATCGCTTTCCAGGAGCGGGCGGACACTGAGCATGGCGAGCCGGTCAACTTCTATCGCTTGCCTGATAGATCGATAGCACATTGGGCGGTGCCATCCGCGCCCTGGCCCAGCTCGCGGATCGGGGGCAGCGACAGCGCCTTGGCTACGTCCAGCTTGCCGGCCGGGCAGGCGAAGGTCAGCGGCCCGGTGGCCTTGACCGGAGCGAAGCGCCACGACGTGGGTTCGATGTCCTTGGCGGTGATGCTGCCCTTGCTACGCAGCCACGCGGCCAGGATCTCGCGGTTGCCATCCGGCGCGGCCAGCACGATGTTGTGGCCATCCATGCCCGGAAACTCGCCGCCTCCATTGGCGCGGTAGTTGTTGGTTGCCACCACGAACACCTGCTTCGGCTCGATCGGCTGGCCCTGGTAGGTGAGCGCGATGATGCGCTGGTTCACCGGCTTGGTCACGTCGACGACGTAGGCGATGCCGCCCTGCAACTGGTCCACGTTATAGCCGGGATAGCGCGTATTGATCAGCGCTTGCGCACCGGTCTTCGCCGGATCGATGCGGTTGTAGCGCTCGGCCGACTTCTCCAGCCATGCCTTGATCCCGGC
>JAATFS010000163.1 GCA_015655035.1 Lysobacterales bacterium
ATCTCGCAGCCGTTCTGGCCTGCCTACATGACCGCCGAGCGCTTCGCCAAGGCCAAGAAGCTGAAGATGGTGGTCACCGCCGGCATCGGTTCGGACCATACCGATCTGCAGGCAGCAACCGAGCATGGCGTGACCGTCGCCGAGGTGACCTATTGCAACAGCAACAGCGTGGCCGAGCATGTGGTCATGACGATGCTGGCGCTGGTACGCAACTACCTGCCTTCGCATGAGTGGGCGACCACCAAGAAAGGCTGGAACATCGCCGACTGCGTCGAGCGCTCCTACGACATCGAGGGCATGCACGTGGGTACGGTGGCGGCCGGGCGCATTGGCCTGCGGGTGCTGCGCCTGCTCAAGCCGTTCGACGTGCACCTGCATTATCTCGACCGGCACCGCTTGCCGGCGGAGGTGGAGAAGGAGCTCAACCTGACCCACCACGATTCGCTGGAGAGCCTGGCCAAGGCCTGCGATGCGGTGACGTTGAACTGTCCGCTGCATCCGGAGACCGAGCACATGATCAACGCGCAGAGCCTGAAGTGGTTCAAGCGCGGCGCCTATCTGGTCAACACCGCACGCGGCAAGCTGTGTGATCGCGATGCCGTGGCCGCAGCGCTCGAGAGCGGGCAATTGGCCGGCTATGGCGGCGATGTCTGGTTCCCGCAGCCGGCGCCACCGGACCACCCCTGGCGCAGCATGCCGCACAACGGCATGACCCCGCACATCTCCGGCACCAGCCTGTCGGCGCAGGCGCGCTACGCCGCCGGTACCCGCGAGATCCTCGAGTGCTATTTCGAGGGCCGTCCGATCCGCGACGAATACCTGATCGTGCAGAACGGCGCGTTGGCAGGCGTGGGCGCGCATTCCTACAGCGCCGGCAATGCCACCGGCGGTTCGGAGGAAGCGGCGCGGTTCAGCCAGAAACGATGACGACGCCTTCGTCGCCGCCGCCTGCGGGCGGTGGCGCACGCCGATACATCGGGATTGCGTTGGCCGGCCTTGGCGCGGCCATTGCGGTGTCGTTGGTGGCCGCATTGGCCGAGCGAACCGGGCAACACTGGTTGATCGCCTCGTTCGGCGCCACCTGCGTGCTGCTGTTCGGGGTACCCGACAGCGTGCTCGCGCAGCCGCGCAACGTCATCGGCGGGCATTGCCTGACCTCGCTGATCGGCTTGCTCGGGCTGCACCTGCTGGGCGATGGCTGGCCAGCAGTGGGGCTGACCTGCGCGGTTGCGTTGATGGCAATGATGTTGACCCGGACGGTGCATCCACCGGCCGGCGCCAACCCGATCATCGTGTTCATGACGCACCCTGGCTGGGATTTTCTGCTGCTTCCGACGCTGCTCGGCGCGGTGCTGCTGATGGGGCTTGCAAGGCTCTACTGGCTAACGCTGCGATGGCTGCAACGGCCGACTACACGATGAATGCCGGGGCGCATCGCGCCCCTTTGAGAGGGAGACCATGCAGACTCCGCTTACCGCCGGTTCCGGCGTGTCGTCTGGCGCGCGTGCGCCGTTCCTGTCCCGGCAGCGGATCGTCGCCGGCCCCGGTTTCAACCGCTGGCTGGTGCCGCCGGCCGCGCTGGCCATCCACCTGTGCATCGGCATGGCCTATGGCTTCTCGGTGTTCTGGCTGCCGCTGTCGCAGGCGGTGGGTATCACCGCGCCAGTGTCGTGTGGCGCGCAGAGTGGATTCTTCCACGAACTGTTCGCTGCCGATTGCGATTGGAAGGTCTCCACCCTGGGCTGGATCTATACCCTGTTCTTCGTGATGCTCGGCAGCTCGGCGGCGATCTGGGGGCAGTGGCTGGAGCACGCCGGGCCACGCAAGGCCGGCGTGGTCAGTGCGCTGTGCTGGGGCGGCGGCATGCTGGTTTCGGCGCTGGGTATCCACCTGCACCAATTCTGGTTGATGCTGCTGGGTTCGGGCGTGATTGGCGGCATTGGCCTGGGGCTGGGCTACATCTCGCCCGTGAGTACGCTGATCAAATGGTTTCCTGATCGCCGTGGCATGGCGACCGGCATGGCGATCATGGGTTTTGGCGGTGGCGCGATGATCGGCTCGCCGCTGGCGACCTTGTTGATGCAGCATTTCGCCGATGCGCACGGGGTCGGGGTAAAGCAGACCTTCGTGGTGATGGCGCTGGTGTATCTGCTGTTCATGCTCGGCGGCGCGCTCGGTTACCGGGTGCCACCGCCGGGCTGGACGCCGCGCGGCTGGAGCGCACCGGTCGAGGGCAGTCCGCGCAAAGCACTGACCACGTACGGCCATGTGCATGTGCGCGGGATATGGGGGATCCCGCAGTTCTGGCTGGTGTGGGTGGTGCTGTGCATGAACGTGTCCGCTGGCATCGGCGTGCTCGGCATCGCCAGCCCGATGTTGCAGGAAGTGTTCGGCGGCAGCCTGATCGGCTCGCCGCAACCCTTCAACCTGCTCGACGAGGGTTCGCTGAAACTGTTGGCGGCCGCCGCCGCCGGCTTCACCGCGCTGCTGAGCCTGTTCAACATCGGTGGGCGATTCGTCTGGGCGTCGATCTCCGACGGCCTTGGCCGCAAGCTCACCTATGCGGTGTTCTTCGTGCTGGGCGCGCTGCTCTATGCCAGCATTCCGTCCATCGCCGGCACCGGCAACAAACTGCTGTTCGTCGCCGCGTTCTGCATCATCGTCAGCATGTACGGCGGCGGCTTCGCCACGGTGCCGGCCTACCTGGCGGACCTGTTCGGCACGCAGATGGTCGGCGCCATCCATGGCCGGCTGCTGACCGCCTGGGCCACGGCCGGCATCGTCGGTCCGGTGGTGGTCAACTACATGCGCGACTATCAATTGTCGCTGGGCACCCCGCGCGATCAGGTCTACAACCAGACCATGTACATCCTGGTCTGTTTCCTGGTGGTGGGCTTCATCTGCAACCTGCTGGTGCGTCCGGTCGACCGGCGCCACTTCATGGATGCCGAGGCGCTGGCCACCGAGGAACGGCCGGTCCGCGAAGCGGCGGCGCAGTTGCCGCCGCCGGCCGAGGATACCGCCGTGCGCGGCAGTGGTGACGGCTTGCTGCTGGCGCTGGCGTGGCTGGCGGTGGGACTGCCGCTGGCGTGGGGCGTCTACCGCACGCTGCAGAGCGTGAGCCGGTTCCTGAGTTGATTCAAGGCATGTCCGATAGCGCGAACCCGCGCTAGCCGCGATCGAGCGCGGCGACGCTGCGGATGCCGTCCTCGTTGTGCAGCGAATCCACGTAGCGTTGCAGATCGACCTTGGCGAAACTGTCCAGCGCGGCTTGCAGCACCCGTCCATAGTGCGGCCGCGCCGGCACCACCAGGCCGACGGTGCGGCGCATCTCCGGCACGATCGGGATCGTCGCCAGCGGCATCGCCAGGATCGGCAGGCACAGCACGCTGTGTGGCAACACGCTGTACAGGCCGGCGCCGTGGACATGCGCGCACAGCGAGGTCATCGAATCGCTTTCCACCCGTGCGGCGACCTCGTAGCCGGTTTTGGCGAAGGCCTGGTCGATGCCTTGCCTGCACAGCATGCCCGGGCCGAACAGGCATAGCGGCAATCGGGCCACATCGCTCCAGGAGATGCTGCGAGCTCCCTCGAATGCGGCCGGGCTGCTGGCGGCAAGCACATAGCGTTCGGTGAACACCGGCACGGTGGAGAAGTCGCGCAGGCGCTCGTCGTCCAGGTAGGTTAGGCCGACATCCAGGTCGAAATGGCCGAGCAGGTGCAGGATGTCAGTCGCAGAAGTGGTGCGCAGCTCGTGGCGGATATGCGGATGTCGGCGCAAGCAGTCCTGGGTCAGGCGCGGTGCCAGCGGCACCGACGAGGGGATGATGCCCATGCGCAGCGTACCGCTCGGGCTTTCCAGCGGGGAGTGCGCCGCCTGGCGCAGCCCCTCGCAGTCCTTGAGGACGCGTCGTGCCCAGGACAACACCCGTTCGCCATCGTCGGTGAAGCCTTCGAAGCGGTGGCCGCGGTTGACGATGGCGATGCCCAGTTCGGACTCGATGCTGCGGATGGCGTTGGACAGTGCCGGCTGCGAGACGTGGCAGGCCACCGCGGCGCGGCCGAAGTGCTTCTCGCGCGACAACGCGACCAGGTAGTTCAGTTGCCTGATGAACATGCGCACCTCCATGCCGGGGCTGGGGCCGGCGCCAGCTTCATGCGACGGCCAACGGGGCTTGCGTGAACGCTGGATTGTAGGCGTCTGCCCCGGGATGTCTTGGCGCGGCGCACAACGGCGCACCGGCTTGAAACGCCGCACCCGGCCCCCAGATACGTTTGACCCCACGGAGGCTCCATGGATCCCAGCCAGAATCCCAACGTATTCCACGCCACTACTGTCATCTGCGTCCGTCGCGGCGAACATGTGGCCATTGCCGGCGATGGCCAGGTCACGCTCGGTCATACGGTGATGAAGGGCAACGCCCGCAAAGTGAGGCGCCTTGGCCGCGACGGCCAGGTGCTGGCCGGTTTCGCCGGCGCCGCCGCCGATGCCTTCACCCTGTTCGAATTGTTCGAGGCCAAGCTGGAAAAGCATGGCCAGCTGACCCGCGCAGCGGTCGAACTGGCCAAGGACTGGCGCACCGAGCGCCGCCTGGGCAAGCTTGAAGCGCTGCTGGCGGTGGCGGATCGCGAGACCTCGCTGGTCATCAGCGGCACTGGTGACGTGATCGAGCCGGAAGACGGCATCATCGCGATCGGCTCCGGTGGCTCGTACGCGTTGTCGGCCGCCCGCGCGTTGCTTGCGCACACCGAACTCGACGCCAAGACCATCGCCGCCGAGGCGATCGGCATTGCTGGCGATATCTGCATCTATACCAATCGCAACGTGGTGGTCGAGGAGCTGTAGACCGGGATTTGCGGTGGACTGCGCTGGCCAAGCCTGGCGTGCCCGTTCCGCGAATCCTTGCGACCCGACTCTACGAAACCGCCACGTCAACGACTCGAATCTCCCATGACCAATCCCAATTCTTCGACCATGACCCCGCGCGAGATCGTGCAGGAACTCGACCGTCATATCGTTGGCCAGCACGACGCCAAGCGTGCGGTCGCCATCGCCTTGCGCAACCGTTGGCGGCGGATGCAGTTGCCTGAGGAGCTGCGCAACGAGGTGATGCCCAAGAACATCCTGATGATCGGCCCGACCGGCGTCGGCAAGACCGAGATCGCGCGGCGCCTGGCCACGTTGGCCAATGCGCCGTTCGTCAAGGTCGAAGCCACCCGGTTCACCGAGGTCGGCTATGTCGGCAAGGACGTGGAGCAGATCATCCGCGATCTGGCCGACACCTCGGTCAAGTTGTATCGCGAGCAGGCCAAGACGCGCGTACGCCACCAGGCCGAGGAGCGCGCCGAAGACCGCATCCTGGATGCATTGCTGCCGCGCCGCAGCAGCGGCATCGGCTTCGATCCGGACGCCGCGCGCAACGAGCCCTCCGCGCAGGACAATGAGACGCGCATCAAATTCCGCCGCATGCTGCGCAACGGCGAGCTGGACGAGCGCGAGATCGAGCTGGAAGTCTCGGCCAACGTCAGCATGGACATCATGACCCCGCCTGGCATGGAAGAAATGGGGCAGCAGCTGCGCCAGATGTTCTCCAACCTGGGCGGCGGCAAGGCGCAGAAGCGCACCCTGACGATCAAGGCCGCGCGCCCGCTGCTGATAGAGGAAGAAGCCAGCAAGCTGGTCAACGAAGACGACGTGCGTACCGCAGCAATCGAAGCCTGCGAGCAGCACGGCATCGTCTTCATCGACGAGATCGACAAGGTCGCCAAGCGTGGCCAGGCCGGCTCATCCGGTGGCGATGTCAGCCGCGAAGGCGTGCAGCGCGACCTGTTGCCGCTGGTGGAAGGCTCCAACGTCTCCACCAAGTACGGCACGGTCAAGACCGACCATATCTTGTTCATCGCGTCCGGCGCCTTCCACCTGGCCAAGCCCAGCGACCTGATCCCCGAATTGCAGGGTCGCTTCCCGATCCGCGTGGAACTGGGCGCACTGAGCAAGGACGACTTCGTGCGCATCCTCACCGAACCCAAGGCCGCGCTGACCAAGCAGTACGAAGCGCTGCTGCTGACTGAAGGCGTCAGCGTGACCTTCACCGCCGATGCGATTGATCGCCTGGCCGAGATCGCGTTCCTGGTCAACGAACGCCAGGAAAACATCGGCGCGCGCCGCCTGCACACCGTGCTCGAACGCCTGCTGGACACGCTCAGCTACGAAGCCCCGGACCGCGACGGGCAGAGCGTCACCGTGGATGCGGCGTACGTGGATTCGCACCTGGGCGAGCTGGTGCAGGATCCGGACCTGAGTCGTTACATCCTGTAGTCGGTTGGTACGTCGCCGCAAACGAAAAGCCGGGCCTAGCCCGGCTTTTCGTGTTTTCGGAGCCGCCATCGTCGCGATGTGGCAGGACCGGATCGGTTTTGCGCCGGACGAAAGCGTTGGCAGGCGGGTGGGCGGCCCGGAAAGGCCGGCAGGCATGCCCTGAACGAGCGGCCAGCCGGCCGCGCTGGCGAAACTGATCTGGATCAGTGCGCCGGCTTGTCGCAGTCGGGTATGGTCACGGCCAAGGGGGAGGGACCCGCATTTTCTTTTACCCGTCCCAGAGGATCCGATGATGTTCACTCGCGTCAAGGCGACGTTCCGCTACTTCAACGAAGCCGTTCCATTCCGGCTGGTACCGGCTTTGATCACCACTGCCGTGTTGCTCGGATTGCTGCTGATTCCCTGCCCGGACGGGCTTACGCCCAAGGCCTGGGGCCTGGTGGCGATTTTCCTGACCACGATTGTGGCCATCATCCTCAAGGTGATGCCGATCGGGGTGATGGCGATGATGGCGATCGTCATCGTGTCGTTGTCCCAGGTCACGTCCACTTCGTCGAAGGGGGCGATCGCCGATGCGCTGGGCAGCTTCTCCAGCCCGCTGATCTGGTTGATCGTGGTCGCGATCCTGATTTCGCGCGGGTTGAAGAAGACCGGGCTGGGCAATCGTCTGGGCCTGATGTTCATCTCGGTACTGGGCAAGCGCACGGTCGGCATCGGCTACGGCCTGGCGATCTGCGATCTGGTGCTGGCGCCGTTCACGCCCAGCAACACTGCGCGCGGTGGCGGCATCGTGCATCCGATCATGAAGTCGATTGCCAATGCCTTCGATTCGGACCCGGCCAAGGGCACCCAGGGCAAGGTCGGCACCTACCTGTCGCTGGTCAACATCCATGCCAATACGATCACCTCGGGCATGTTCGTCACCGCCACCGCGCCCAACCCGCTGGTGGTGGACTACGTGGCGCGAGTGACCAACCAGAACTTCCATCTGTCCTGGACCACGTGGGCGCTGTGCATGGTGTTGCCGGGCCTGGTCTGCCTGCTGGCAATGCCGTTGGTGATCTATCTGCTGTCGCCGCCGGAGATGAAGAACACGCCCAACGCGATCGACTATGCACGCGGCGAACTGCAACGCATGGGGCCGCTGGCGGCGAAGGAGAAGGTGATGATGGGTACCTTCGGCCTGCTGCTGGTGTTGTGGGCCAATGTGCCGGCGATGCTGTTCGGTCCAGCGTTCGCGCTGGACCCGACGGTGGTCGCCTTCCTCGGCTTGTTCGTGCTGATCATCACCGGCACCATCGACTGGGACGACGTGCTGTCGGAAAAGAGCGCCTGGGATACGCTGGTGTGGTTCGGCGCGCTGGTGATGATGGCCGAGCAGCTGAACAAGATCGGCGTGATCGGCTGGTTCTCGGACAATATGCAGGGTGCAATCGTCGCCAGCGGCATGAGCTGGCAATGGGCGGCGACGCTGTTGGTGCTGCTGTTCGTGTTCTCGCACTACATGTTCGCCAGCACCACGGCGCATGTCAGCGCGATGCTGCTGGCGTTCCTGAGCGTCGGCGTGCAACTGGTACCCGCCGAGTACGCCATCCTGTTCCTGCTGATGATGACCGCTGGTTCGACCATCATGATGACGTTGACGCACTACGCCACGGGCACCTCGCCGATCATCTTCGGCAGCGGCTACGTCAGCCTGGGTAATTGGTGGCGCACAGGTTTCGTGCTGTGCGTGTTCGAGCTGGCGGTCTACGCCGTGGTCGGCGGAGCGTGGTGGAAGCTACTAGGCTACTGGTGAATCGATCCGAATGCGCCCGGGTCCGCGTTTGCGGGGACCCGGGCGTTTCGATTTTCGTCAGGCGAAAAGCAGCGGCGCGGTGGTTCGCGGCATTGGCGCGATCAGGCGTTATCGATAACGCCCGATTGGCGCAGGGCTGCTGTCAGCGCGTGCGATTACGCAGGTGGCCATAGCGGTTGACCAGCTCGGTATGGATCTGCATGTAGGCCGCATCGGTGAAGTGCTCGGCCATCGGCGAACCCACCGCTTCGCGCGCGGCCTGGGCGCGGGCCGCGTCCAGGTTCTCGTTGCGTACTGCCAGGTCGGCCATGACGATGACCTTGTCCGGCTGCACTTCTGCATAGCCGCCGGAGATGTAGATCTGCAATGGCGCCTCGCCATTGGCCGGATGGATATGCACCATCCCCTCGCGTAGGAGCGCCAGGATCGGTACATGCCGTGCCATCACGCCGAAACGGCCGTCACTGCCGGGCAGGCTGACTTCGTTGACCGGTCCGTTCCAATGTTCGCCAGACAGGCTGATGATCTGCAATGCCAGTGGATGCGCGTTGGCCGCGACCGTGGCGGGAAGCTCGTTCTTTTCCGTTTGCGCTGCCATGTGGGGGACTCGCTCCTTTGGGGGGGCTTGTCAGCTTAGCCAACCTGACGCCGATCTGGCTTGATCGGCGTCAATGCGCATCGGCATTCGAGTCGGATGCAGGGCGTGGGGCGCGCATTGCCGCCGCTTGGCGGGGCGGGTCAGTCCTCGCCGATGTCCTCGTTCCATACGTCCGGGTTGGCCGCGATGTAGCCACCGAGCAGGTCGACGCATTCCTGGCTTTGCAGATCGATCACGTTGATGCCGTTTTCGCGCAGCCAGCCGATGCCGCCTTGGAAGGTTTGCGACTCGCCCACCACCACGGTGCCGATGTTGAACTGCCGCACCAGTCCGCTGCAGTACCAGCACGGCGCCAGGGTGGTGACCATGATTGTGTCGCGGTAACGGCGCTGGCG
>JAATFS010000073.1 GCA_015655035.1 Lysobacterales bacterium
CGAGGCCTTCGACGACCTGGATTGGCGCGAGGCGCCCAGCGCCAAGCTCGGTGACCTGTGCCGGGTCCACGACCGTGAACAAGTGGATCTGGTGCTGCAAACGCAGGTCGAAGCCCATCGCATGCTGGACGTGGACACGGTGATGTCGCCCGGTTCCGGCCCCGCGGCGCTGCGCGCGGCCGGGGCCGGCATCGCGGCGGTGGACGCGGTGATGAATGGCGCCGACCCGACAGCGTTCTGCGTGGTGCGCCCGCCCGGGCACCATGCCACCGGCCAGACCTCGATGGGTTTCTGCCTGTTCAACAACATCGCCGTGGCCGCCGCCCATGCCCGCGACCAGCATGGGCTGGAACGCATCGCCATCGTCGATTTCGACGTCCACCACGGCAACGGCACCCAGGCGATCTTCGAGCGCGACCCGGCCGTGCAGTACCTGAGCAGCCACGAGTCCGGGCTCTATCCCTATTCGGGCGGGGTGTACGAGCGCGGGGTCGGCAACATCCACAATGTGCTGCTGCCCCCGGGCAGCGGGGGCTTCCGCTTCCGTAACACCTGGGCCGATCAGCTGTTGCCGCTGATCGACGGGTTCCGTCCGCAATTGCTGTTGATTTCCGCCGGCTTCGACGCGCACCTGCGCGACCCGCAGGCCAACCTGATGCTGGACGCGGAGGATTTCGGCTGGCTGACCGCGCAGCTGCGGCTGCTCGCGGAACGCCATTCGGCCGGCCGGATAGTGTCCTCGCTGGAAGGCGGCTACGACCTGCAAGCCCTGCGCGAATGCGCCGTGGCCCATGTCGATGCGCTGCGTTGAGCCAGACCCGGCATGAACCTTGACCGCACCGGATGGGGCGTCTTCATTGCCCACATGCGGGGTATGGGGCAAGCTAAACGCCATTTTCCCGTTCGACCCAAACGCGTGCGCCGAGCTCTTCGACTGTTGCCCCTGCCTTTGAGCATCGCCATCTGCCTGCCGGCAATGGCCGCCGAAAAGCCCCTCAATTGGGGGCTGTGCCCGGCCACCGAGCCGTTGCCCGGTTTCGCCGAGGCGCCCCCGGCCGACCCCAAGGCGGCCGAAATCCGCCAGCAGTTGCCCACCGATATCGAAGGTGACCAGCTCTCGGGCACCAGCACCACGCCGCAGTACCAAGGCAATGTCGCGCTCAAGCGCGGCGACCAGTTCCTGGGCGCCGACAACCTGCGCATGGACACCGAGACCGGCAACTACATTGCCGAAGGCCACGTCCGCTACCAGGACAGCTCGATCCGCATGGTCGCCGAGCGCGCCGAGGGCAACCAGGACAGCGATAGCCACAAGGTCACCAACATCAAATACCAGTTGGTGGACCGGCGCGGCAACGGCGGCGCCGATTCAGTCGACCTGCAAGGCTCGGTCGGGCAGATGCATCGCTCGACCTACACCACCTGCGATCCGTCGCAGCCGATCTGGCGGCTGCGCGCTCCCGAGATCGACGTCGACAACGAAGAAGGCTTCGGCACCGCCCGCAACGCGGTACTGCAGATCGGCAAGATCCCGGTGCTGTACATGCCGTGGTTCAAGTTCCCGATCGACGATCGCCGCCAGACCGGCTTGCTCTATCCGGAATTCGGCTTGTCCGGCCGTAATGGCTTCGACTACACCCAGCCGATCTACCTGAACCTGGCGCCGAACTACGACGCAACGCTGTTCCCGCGCTACCTGTCCAAGCGCGGCTTCATGTTCGGTGCTGAGTTCCGCTACCTGTACGAGGGCGGCAAGGGCATCCTGAGCGGCACCTACCTGCCCAGCGACAAGCTGCGCGACAAGGATCGCGGCAGCTTCCAGTACAGCGGCTACCACAACATCAACGACCACTGGCAGGCACGCAGCAGCCTGTCCTGGGTCAGCGATACCCGCTACGTGGAAGATTTCTCCAGCCGCCTCAACGGCCTGGCCTCGGCTTCCAGCATCCAGAGCACGATCGGCGTCTACGGCACCGGCGAGACCTGGACCGCCGGCATCATGGCCGACCATTGGCAGCTGACCGACTACACCCTGGACGAGACAGCGCTGGCCTACGACCGCCTGCCACGGGTGTACTTCAACTGGGACAAGCCGTTCGGCCGCTTCTTCGAGGCTGGCATATATGCCGAAGCCGTACGCTTCTCCCACAAGGACGCCTACGAGGTCGGCTACGGCGAAGACAGCGACGGCAACCTCGAGTACTACCGCACCAATACGCTGAAGCAGCGCTATTACGGTGGCTCGCGCCTGGACCTCAAGCCCTGGGTGTCGATGCCGCTGTCCGGCGCGGCCTGGTACGTGACCCCGACGCTGGCTTACCGCTACACCGCCTACCAACTGGATGCAGGCCTGGCCAACCAGTTGAACGGCGACCGCAGTCCCTCGCGCAGCATGCCGATCGCCTCACTCGATGCCGGCCTGTATTTCGACCGCGAGACCACGGTGTTCGGCACCGAGTACCTAAACACGCTGGAACCGCGCCTCTACTACCTGTATGCGCCCTACCGCGACCAGAGCGACCTGCCGCTGTTCGATACCCGCGCCTTCACCTTCAGCTGGGGCCAGTTGTTCCGCGACAGCCGCTACACCGGCGCCGACCGCCAGAACGACGCCAACCAGCTCACCGTGGCGCTGACCTCGCGCTGGCTGCGCCAGGCCGACGGCCGCGAGAAGCTGTCGCTGAGCGCCGGGCAGATCCTGTACTTCCAGGACTCGCTGGTCACCCTCAACAACGGCACCGAGCAGAGGGTCGACCAGGGCAAGTCCGCCTGGGTCGCCGATGCCAGCTACATGATCAATGACCGCTGGAGCCTGGGTGCCACCTACCAGTGGAATCCGGACTACCGGCGCGAGGACCTGGCCAGCTTCCGCACCCGCTACCTGCTCAAGGACGACGGCATCATCAACCTGGCCTACCGTTACCGGCGCAACGCGTCCGACGGCAGCGACCAGCTTGAACAGGCCGACTTCTCGTTCCTGTACCCGATCAACCCCACCTGGAGCGTGGTCGGCCGCTATTACTACTCGCTGATGGAAAGCAAGCCGCTGGAAATGATCGGCGGCGTGCAATGGGACAGCTGCTGCCTGGCAGTGCGTGCGCTGATGCGCCGCTACGTCCGCAACCGCGACGGCGAGATGGACAACTCCTTCCAGCTGGAGTTCGTGCTCAAGGGCCTGAGCTCGCTTGGCCAGAACACAGACCGCACCTTGCGCCGTGCTATTCTCGGCTATTACCGCGACGACCTGTACCTGGTCCCGCCCAGCAACACCACGACCGATCCGGACGACTACGATCCGAACATGATTCCATGACCAAGCCCCTATCCGTTCTACTCTCCTCGCTGCTGGCCGTGTCCAGCGTGATCGCGCCGGTTGCCTCGGCACAGCAGGCCCAGCCGCTGGACCGCATTGCCGCCATCGTCGACGAGGACGTGGTGCTGCAAAGCGAACTCGACCGCGCCGTGCGCAACGTCAAGACCCAGTACGCCGGCCGCGACAACCAGTTGCCGCCGGACGACGTGTTGCAGCGCCAGGTGCTGGAGCGCCTGATCCTGGTCAAGTTGCAGGTGGCCCGCGCCGAAGGCAGCGGCATCCGCGTCACCGACGAGGAATTGAACCGCGCCATCGCCAGCATCGCCCAGCAGAACGGCACCACGGTCGAAGGCCTGGGCCAGAAGCTGGCCGCCGATGGCATGGCCTATGCCGATTTCCGCGCATCGGTGCGCGACGAGATCATCGTGCAGCGCCTGCGCCAGAGCTTTGCGCAGAGCCGCATCAGCGTCAGCGAAGGTGAAGTGGATACCGCGCTGGCACAGCAGGCCACCACCGGCGCCCAGTATCACCTGGCGCACATCCTGGTCGGCCTGCCGGAAGGTGCCACCGCCGAACAGATCGCCACCGGCCAGAGCAAGGTCGACGGGGTCAAGAAGCTGATCGACAAGGGCGAGCTGGACTTCTCGGCCGCTGCGGTCCGTTATTCGGACAGCCCGAACGCACTGGAAGGCGGCGACCTCGGCTGGCGCAGCCTGGACGAGATCCCGAACGCGTTCGCCCAGCTGATCCGCGACCTGAAGCCCGGCCAGGTCGTCGGCCCGCTGCGCGGCCCCAGCGGCTTCCAGCTGCTGAAGCTGGTCGAAGTGCGCGACAGCACCGCGTCGTCGGCCCAGAACCTGGTCACCGAGTACAACGCGCGTCATGTCCTGATCCGTATTACCGACGCCCAGCCCGATGCCGCCGCGAAGGCCAAGATCGACACCTTGCGCGCGCGCATCGTCGGCGGTGCCGAGTTCACGGAAGTGGCCCGCGAGTCCTCCGAGGACGCCAACAGCCGTGGCCAGGGCGGCGACCTGGGCTGGTTCCCGGCCGACGCCTTCGGGCCAGACTTCGGCCGCCAGGTCGAAGGGCTCACCGACGGGGCGGTTTCCGAGCCGTTCCGTACCGATGCCGGGTGGCACATCGTCCAGCGCGTCGCCTCGCGCCAGACCGATGTCACCAGCCAGAACCAGCGTGCCCAGATCCGCGAGACCATCGGCCGTCGCAAGCTGGAGGAAGAGTACAACCGCTTCCTGCAGGAATTGCGTGGCGAGGCCTTCGTCAGCCTGCGCAGCGGCGATCGTGCCGACGGCAACGCTTCGGCCACGCCGGCCGCGGCGCCTGCGGCGGCTCCCGCCGAGCCGCCGACCAAGCCCTGATCCAATGCGTCCCACGCTCGCGCTCGTACCGGGCGAGCCGGCCGGCATCGGCCCAGAACTCTGCGTGCGGCTGGCCCAACAGCCGCGCGCCGATTGCCAGCTGATCGCCTACGCCGACCCGGACACCTTGCACAGCGCCGCCCAGGCGCTGTCGTTGCCTCTGCGCCTGCTCGAACCGGGGCAGCACGCCCAGGCCGCCGGCGATCTGCCGCTGCACCCGATCGCCCAGCGCGTTCCCAGCCGTTTCGGCCATCCCGATCCCGCCAATGCGGTCGCGGTGATCCGTGCGCTGCACGCGGCGGCCGGTGCCTGCCTGGAAGGCCGACTGGATGGCATCGTCACCGGCCCGGTGCACAAGGCCGTCATCAACGCCGGCGGCATCCCCTATACCGGTACCACCGAACTGCTGGCCGAGCAGGCCGGCTGCAAGGTCGTGATGATGCTGGCCAACAGCATCGTGCGGGTCGCACTGGTCACCACCCACTTGCCGCTGCGCGCGGTCGCCGACGCCATCAGCGCGGACAGCGTCACCGGCTGCCTGCGCATCACCGAGGCGGCAATGCGGCGCGAATTCGGCCTGGCCTCGCCCCGGATCGCGGTACTCGGCCTCAACCCGCACGCGGGCGAGGAGGGACACCTGGGCCGCGAGGAACTGGACATCATCATTCCCGCGCTGGACGCGCTGCGCGCCGAAGGCATGCAGCTGATTGGCCCGCTGCCGGCCGATACCGCGTTCCTGCCGCAAAAACTGCGCAGCTTCGACGCCGTAGTGGCGATGTATCACGACCAGGGCCTGCCGGTGCTCAAGTACAGCGGCTTCGAACAGGCGGTCAACATCACACTGGGCCTGCCCTATCCCCGCGTGGCGGTAGACCATGGCACTGCGCTGGAGCTGGCCGGCAGCGGCCAGGCCGACCCGTCCAGTCTGTTCGAGGCAGTCCGCCAGTGCGCGCGGATGGCCACGCTGCGGCAGCGGCAGCGCGCCTAGGGCGGGAGCGACGCCGGTCCCGAAACGGCTTGCGGGCCTAGCGTCCGGGCCCACTCCGCTGCCACGGCCACGCAATCAAGTACATCCGGGCATCGGGCCGCGCCGCCGCTGCGGGTAAACTGTGGCGATGAATCATTCCTCGTTCTTCAGCGCCCCGGCAAAGAAATCGCTGGGCCAGCACTTCCTGGCCGACCGCCACTACATCG
>JAATFS010000470.1 GCA_015655035.1 Lysobacterales bacterium
CCGTCCACCAGCACCTCGACTTGCCGCAGCCCCACGCCATCCTTGAACGCCCAGCCGTGGATATCGAAGCTGTCGGACACCTCGTCGCCCGGCAGCGGCGCATCCACCCATGCCATGGCTGGCGCCACGCACGGGCCCGGCAGCCGCTCGGCTGGCAATGCGAACAGCAGGAAGCGCTGGTAGCCATGGTCGGTGGACACTACCTTTGGCGGCGGTAGCGGCCCCACCATCTTGCATATTTCGTGGTAGCGCCGCAGCAGATCGCGATAACGCTGGTCGCTCGGTGATAACACCAGCAAGCGCATGCCATCACGGTTGCCATCGCTTAGCAGGCCCCACTGCTGCAACTGCGTACTCCGGCCATGCTTCTCATTGAGCGGCGCCTGCAACACTTCGATATCGGAAATGCCAAGCTGGAACCCCAGCTCCGCCCCCACCTTGAAGTTGTCGGCCAGCAGGCGCGTACCTTGCGGCATCTGTCGTAGCTGCCCCCTCACCGCATCGGCCAGCGCCGCCCAGCCGGCAAAATTGCGCGGATAGTATTTCTGGCCCGCGCTACGCTCGCGGATCGCCGGAACCGAGACTGCAAAGTAGTAGCCGTAGGCACCGAGCATGCCGAACAGCGCGACGCCCCAGGCAATGCGCCGCCACCGCTTGCGCCAGCGGACCAGTATCACCGGCACCACCACCAGCAGCGCCAGATAGCCCGGTAGCGGCCAATGAAAGCTGATGCGCTCGGCATCGCTGAAGAATCCCAGCAGGAAAATCGCGAGCGTCGATGTCCCCCCTAGCAAGGCGAAGTAGCGCCATTGCGTGCGCACCTCTTCGCCCGGCCGGGCACCGGCCGCCATCACCTGGCTCATGGCCACCGCCAGCGGAGGAGTCACCACCAGCAGTTGGACCAACACGAACCATAGACCCGTCGCATGAAAGCTCCATGGGTGCCGATCCACCAATTGGAAACGCAGGCCAGCCTCATGATGATCGGAATTCCAGGACAACAGCGGCAGCCACCCCATCGCGCCAATCGTCAGCGCAAGCCAGATGCGCGGATCACACAGCACCACCCTGCCCCGCGCCAGACACAGCAGCGCGATGAAGCCGAACACCACGACACCACCGAAACGATAGTGGCTCAACGCCCCGATCAGCAGGCCGATCGCCAGTTCCAGCGCACTCAGCGCGTCCACCTCGCGCAGCAGTCGCGCACCGGCATCCATGCACAGCACCGTCGCCAGTGCCAGCGGCACGTCCGGTACGGCAAGCAAGCCCAGCGTGGCCGACAGCGGCATCAGCAGCGTCAGGGTGCCCGCCTGCCAGCCCGCCAGCGCTCCGAACCAACGCGTGGCGATGTGCGCGATCAGCCATGGCAACAGCGCCGCAATGGCCAGGAACGGCAAGCGCAGCGCCAGCACGTGATCACCGCCAAGGACCACGCCCACGCGCGCCAGCCAGGCGGTCATGCCCGGCAGATCGGAGTAGGCGGCCGCCAGGTGCTGCCCCTCCTGCCAGTAGAACGCCTCGTCCACGAACAATGGCAACCGCGAGGCGATCAGCAACTTGACCGCTGTCACCCCAGTCCAGAGGATCAAGAAAATGCGATGTGCGCGTTGTTCTCCCTGCATGGCCCCTGCACTTTTCCTCTGCAACTATCTTGTGATGACGATTTCCGTTTCGCCGGCTTGACGATGCTAACCGAAGCGTCGCGTCAATCGCCGTGCCTGCGCCACCGACCTCCCACCCGATCATCGTCACGCGGACTTCGCAGGCCGATCGCCGTTCCGGGCGCCGCCCTGATGCCACTCAGCCAACGTTTCGCCGATACGCGCTACGCTGGCGCTGATTCAGACAGCGCCTCCGTCTGAAAGACCTGCAGCTGCATCGCCCGAGAACCGGAGCATTCCCATGAGCACCCGTTTTTTGTTACCCGTTGTCGCCGCCCTTTCACTTGCGGCCTGCGCCACCGCGCCCAAGCCACTGCAGGGGCAGTTCCCGCCTGTTTCGCCACGCGACTCGGTCACCACTCCGCAGGTCGGCGCGCCGGTGCGCTGGGGCGGCAAGATCATCCAGACCCAGCCGGGCCAGGGCCAGACCTGCTTCCAGCTGATCTCGCGGCCGCTCGACTCCAGCGGTCGCCCGGACAGCAGCTCGGCCGATGCCAGCGACGGCCGCTTCGTGGCTTGCCGCGCCGGTTTCTACGACCCGGCAGTGTTCGAGCCCGGGCGCGAGGTCACCTTCATCGGCCACATCCAGGGCTACGAGAACACCAAGATCGGCGACTACGACTACAAGCTGCCGAAGATCAGCGCGGACGTGGTCTACCTGTGGCCAGTGGTGCGCCGGGTCGACGTGGTACCCGCCTACCCTTACGGCCCCTGGGGCCCGTGGGATCCATGGGGTCCGCGCTGGGGCTATCGCGGCTGGTGGTGATCGCCGCGCCGTAGACGACAACGCCGCTCCTTCGAGCGGCGTTTTTCGTGGCGTGCCCGGGATCGCTCAGGGCGTGCCGAAATGGCCCAGCGGCGCTCCCGCCAACAGGTGCAGATGGATGTGGAACACCGTCTGCCCCGCATCTTCACGGCAGTTCATCACCACCCGGTACCCGTCCTGGGCAAAACCTTCGCGCCGGGCGTAGTCGGCCGCCGCCAATGCCAGCTTGCCGATCAGGGGACCTTGGTCGGGACGCACGTCGTCCAGCGTGGCGATCGCCTCGCCTTTCGGAACGAACAGCACATGCACCGGCGCCTGCGGCGCGATGTCCTTGAAACCCAGTACCTCATCATCTTCGTAGACGATGGTGGCGGGTATCTCGCGACGAATGATCTTGCCGAACAGGGTGTCGTTCATGAGGAGCCGGGAATGAAGAATGAAGTCGGAATGGCCAAAGCTTAACCCCGCGCCCGTCCAGATCCCCAATCCCGGCGGCTAAGGCACTTCGCTACGGCTGCCGAACGCATGCGACAAGGTTCCACGGTCGGCGTACTCCAGCTCGCCGCCGAGCGGCAGCCCCTGCGCCAGCCGGCTCGGGCGCACCTGGTGCTGGCGCGCGAGCTGGGCCAGGTAGTGCGCGGTCGCCTCACCTTCCACGGTGGCATTGGTGGCGATGATCATCTCGCTGACCTCGCTCCCGGCCAGGCGCTCGCCCAGCCGATCCAGGCCCAGCTCGCGCGGGCCGATGCCATCCAGCGGCGACAGCCGCCCTTGCAGGATGAAGTACAGCCCACGATAGGGCGTGGCATGTTCGATCGCCAGCCGATCGGCCGGCGACTCCACCACGCACAACAACTGGCGGTCGCGACTGGCACTGGCGCAGATCGGGCAAAGTTCGGTCTCGCTGAAATCCCGGCACTGGGTGCAATGCCCGATGCGTTCGATCGACTGCGTCAGCACGTCGGCCAGGCGCTGGCCGCCATCGCGCTCGCGCTCGAGCACGTGGTAGGCCATGCGCTGGGCAGTCTTTTGACCGACCCCGGGCAAGACGCGGAACGCTTCGATCAGTTGTTCTAGCAGGGGCAAGGACATTGCGGCAGTGGTCGGAGGGGAGTGCGCGGACCGGATCGCGGGGACCGGTCCCACCTCCCGATCGATCAGAACGGCAGCTTCATGCCAGGCGGCAGCTGCATGCCTGCGGTGGCCGATCCCATCCGCGACTTCGATTCGCTATCGATCTTGTTGGAAGCATCGTTGAACGCGGCCGCGATCAGATCCTCGACCATTTCCTGGTCGGACAGGATGCTGGGATCGATCCGCACCTTGCGGCATTCCTTGGCGCCGCTCAGGGTCACGCTGACCATGCCGCCGCCCGCCGTACCGGTCACTTCCAGCTTGGCCAGTTCTTCCTGGGCGCGCTGCAGGTTCTCCTGCATCTTCTGCGCCTGTTGCATCAATTGGGCGATATTGCCACGCATCGTTTTCTACTCGTCGTAAGGGCGGATGGAATCGGGTACGACCCGCGCACCGTGCTGCTGGATCAGCTGCTGCACGCTGGGATCGTTCATGAAAGCAGTTTCGGCGGCGCTCTGGCGCTCCCCTTTGTGCCGGCGCGCACGCTCGTGCAGCGTCTCGGCTTCGGCACTACCGGCCTCGATCACTATCTTGGGGACCTGTCCGAGCACGGGCGCCAGCGCCTGCGCCAGCTCGGTGATCGAACGCTCGGAGTGCAGGTATTCGAATCCCGGCGACAGCGCCAGCCGCAGCACGCCATCGCGATGCGACACGAACGCCGCATTCGCTGCCAACTGCCGCGACGGGCCATTGAGGCTGCTGCGAGCCACCAACTCCAGCCACTGCTCGGCATCGGCGACGCGCTCGTCCAGCGCGGCCTCGCGCGGCGCCTCGGATGGGGTGGCGGCCGCGGTCCCTGGAGCCGGCGCAGGCTCGGAAGCCGGCGGCGGGGCCATGGCCATCTCCGGCATGACCGAAGGCGGCGATGGCTCGGCCGGCATTACCGGCGCGTCATCCACCGCCCAAGGCGGCGTATCCGCCGCTTCGCGCAGCGGCGCGTGCTCCACCGCAGCAGGCGGCGCTGGAGCGGCAGGCGGCGCCGGCGCCGTAACGACCAGTGGCGGTACCACCACCGGAGCCGAAACAGCTGCGGCCGCCGCCGGCGGCATCGCCATGGACGCCGCTACTGGCGCGGCGGAACCGGCCACGGCCGTGACGGCTCCCTGGCCTTGCTCGCCCACACCCGGGGGCACACTGGCGGCCGGGCGGAACGCCAGCATGCGCAGCACGGCCATTTCAAAACCTGCACGCGGGCTCGGCGCCAGATACAGATCGCGACGCCCGTTCAGCGCCATCTGGTACCACAGCTGCACCACTTCCGGACGCAATTGCGCGGCGAAG
>JAATFS010000114.1 GCA_015655035.1 Lysobacterales bacterium
CTGGCTCTGGCATAATGGACGGCCAACGCGCCTGTAGCTCAGCCGGATAGAGTAGTGGCTTCCGAAGCCATTGGTCGGGGGTTCGAATCCCTCCAGGCGCACCAAATCGCAGTCCAGCAGGACTCACGAAGGCCGGAACCCCAGCGATAACGGGGCTTCCGGCTTTTTTGTTGGCTGGACGATTTGTCCGCGCTCCAGCGACGCCGATCAGTCGGCGCGTTCCAACGCGTGCTCTGCCAGCGAGACCAGGCAGGCGATGCCGAGTGGCAGTGCGTCGTCGTTGAAGTCGTAGTTCGGGTGGTGCAGCGGGTAGCCTGGCTCGGCGTGCGTGTTGTCGCGGCCCTGGCCCAGCCAGAGATAGGCGCCGGGGCGGGCTTGCAGCATGAAGGCGAAGTCTTCGGAGGTGAATGCCGGGCGTGGCGCCAGGCGGGCGTCCAGGCCTGCGCTGGCGGCGGCGCGCAGGGCCAGCTGCGCCTCGGCCTCGCTGTTGAGCGTGGCGGGGTAGTAACGCAAGTACGCGACGTCGGCGCGGATGCCGTGCATCAGCGCGATGCCGTCGCAGGCGGCGCGCAGCGCGGCTTCGATGGCATCTTGCGAGGCGCTGTCGAAACTGCGCACGGTGCCGGTGATCTGCACTTCCGCCGGCATCACGTTGTGGGTGTGGCCGCCTTCGATGCGGGTGACCGACAGCACCGCCGAATCCATCGGGTGCAGCCGGCGCGCGACCAGGGTGTTGAGTTGGGTCACCAGTTGCCCGGCGGCCAGCAGCGCATCGGGTGTCTGCTGCGGCAACGCGGCGTGGCCGCCGCGCCCGCGCAGAGTGATGTCGAAGCGGTCGGCGGCGGCCATGATCGGCCCCGGCCGGGTCTGCAACTGGCCCAGCGGCAGGTCGGGCCAGTTGTGCAGCGCGTACACAGCATCGCAGGGGAAGCGTTCGAACAGGCCGTCGTCGAGCATCGCGCGCGCACCGGCCTGGCCTTCTTCGGCGGGCTGGAAGATGAAGTGCACGCTGCCGTCGAAGTGGCGCGTGCGGGCGAGCTGGCGCGCGGCGCCGATCAGCATGGCGGTGTGGCCGTCATGGCCGCAGCCATGGTGCACGCCGGGATGGCGACTGGCGTGTGCGTGTTCGCCGTTTTCGACGATGGGCAGTGCGTCCATGTCCGCGCGCAGGCCGATGCTGCGGGTGGAGTTGCCGGCGCGCAGCGTGGCGACCACGCCGGTGCCGCCGATGCCGGTGTGCACGTCCAGTCCCAGTTCGCGCAGCGCGGTGGCGACGATGCCGGCGGTGCGGTGTTCCTGGTAGGCCAGTTCGGGGTGTGCGTGCAGGTCGCGGCGCAGCGTGCGCAGTGCCGGCAGCAGGTCGTCCAGCGGGGGCGGTGATGCGGTCATGGTGGCGTCGGGCGAAAGCACGAGGATGGCATGCTCAGGACGACTGCGCGCGCAGCGGTTCGGCGTGGAGGTATTGCCCGGGAGTCATCCCGCACAGGTTCTTGAAGTGGCGCGAAAGATGGCTCTGGTCGTAGAAGCCGCACGCCCCGGCCACCGCTGCGGCGGACATGCCCTGGTGCAGCAGTGCCTTGGCGCGGCCGATGCGCTGCAGGTTGATGTAGCGGTGCGGGGAGACGCCCAGGTGCTGCCGGAATACCGCGACCAGCCGCCACTGGCTCAACCCGGCCAGTTCGGCGAGCTGTTGCAGCGGCAGCGAGTCGGTCAGGTGGTGGTGAACGTGGTCGACCACGCGCTGCAGCGCCGGGGGGAGCGAAGCGGTGGCGGCGATCAGTTCCATGCTTCCAGCTTAGGCAGTGCCGGCGCGCGGTTTGTCCCGAATTTGCCGGTCGCGGCGGCAGCGAATTCCGTTGTGACCGTCGCGCTTGCAAGATCGTGACCGGCGAGCGCAGCGCTCACGCGCCTAGAAGTCGGCGACCTTGCCCCGGGCGGAAGCGCGGAAGCGGTCCGGGTGGTAGGGGCGGGGATCGAACAGCGGCTCCGCGCCGCTGGCGAGGTCGGCGATGAGGTGGCCGGCGCCGGGACCGATACCGAAGCCGTGGCCGCTGAAACCGGCAGCCAGGATCAGGCCAGGCAGGCGGGCGATCTCGCCGATGCCCGGCACCCCGTCGGGGGTGCTGTCGACGTAGCCGGCCCATGACGCGGTGAGGGTGCGGTGCTTCAGAGCCGGGATCAGTTCCAGCGCACGGCGATGGGTCAGCTGGACGATCGCCGGGTCGGCCACCGGATCCAGGATGCGCATCCGCTCCATCGGCGTTGGCCGGTCCAGTCGCCAGCGC
>JAATFS010000097.1 GCA_015655035.1 Lysobacterales bacterium
ACGGTGACCGCCCGGTTCGGCGTGGCACCGATATGCGACATGGTCTGGTTGCCGCGCAGTGCAGTCGCCGCCCCGGCGGTGCCTGCCCCAGCACCCGCCGCCGGACGCTGCCACTGGTTCTGCCGGTCCTGGAACGCCGGTGCGGAATTGAAGCCCGCGCCGCGATTGCCGTTGAACATCTGCGACAGGAAGAAACCGGTCATCAACGGACCGATGAACGAATGGCCCTGGCTGTCGCGCTGCTCCACGCAGCGGTCGGCTGCGTAATCCTGGGTGCACTGCTCGCGGCTGGCGTACTTCGGCCCTTGCTCGGCCGACTGCTGCTGCGCCTGCTTGAGCGCCTGCTGGCAGGTGGTGATGTCGTGAGTCTGCGCAGCGCAGGCCTCCACCGAGGTGTACAGCCCGTCCTGCTGGACCTTGGCCTCGCGCTCGCACGCGGTGAACAACAGCGGCGCGGCGCTCATCAGCAGCAAGGCAGTCGTCTTTGACCGTTTCATCGTGGCTTCTTCCCGAGTACAGACCGCGATGATGCCTTGTTTTTACCGTCCAAGGCCACCCGGCCCGGCATCTGCAGTGGTCGCAAAGGCCGGCGCCACTGCCCGCTGGTCCCGTACTCGGATGGACGAACGGACCATTCGGCTTGCCTGCGCCGGGCACCTGAACGACGCGTGCGCAGGAGCGTCGTGCTAACGTGGCGACCCAGCCAAAATGCCGCGAAACGGTTGCAACAGCAACGTTTCGGGACTTTCCAACGCCAGCCTCTCGCCCGCATCAACGTCGTAACACCATGCCCGACTATCGCTCCAAGACTTCCACCCACGGCCGCAACATGGCCGGCGCCCGCGCGCTGTGGCGCGCCACCGGCATGCAGGATGGCGACTTCCACAAGCCGATCATCGCCATCGCCAACTCCTTCACCCAGTTCGTGCCCGGCCACGTCCACCTGAAGGATCTCGGCCAGCTCGTCGCACGCGAGATCGAGCGCGTGGGCGGTGTAGCCAAGGAATTCAACACCATCGCAGTCGACGACGGCATCGCGATGGGCCATGACGGCATGCTGTACTCGCTGCCCAGCCGCGAGATCATCGCCGACTCGGTCGAGTACATGGCCAATGCGCACTGCGCCGACGCGCTGGTTTGCATCTCCAACTGCGACAAGATCACCCCGGGCATGCTGATGGCCGCACTGCGCCTCAACATCCCCACCGTGTTCGTTTCCGGCGGGCCGATGGAAGCAGGCAAGACCAAGCTGTCCGAGTACGGCCTGGACCTGGTGGATGCCATGGTGGTCGCCGCCGACGCCAACGCCTCCGACGAAAAGGTCGCCGCCTACGAGCGCAGCGCCTGCCCTACCTGCGGCTCGTGCTCGGGCATGTTCACCGCCAACTCGATGAACTGCCTGACCGAGGCGCTGGGCCTGTCGCTGCCCGGCAACGGCTCGACCCTGGCCACGCACAGCGACCGCGAGCAGTTGTTCCTGCGCGCCGGCCGCACCGCCGTGGAGCTGTGCCATCGCTGGTACGGCGGCGAAGATGCCAGCGCGCTGCCGCGCGGCATCGCCACCGTCGCCGCGTTCGAGAACGCGATGACGCTGGACATCGCCATGGGCGGTTCCACCAACACCATCCTGCACCTGCTGGCCGCCGCACAGGAGGCCGAAGTGGACTTCGACCTGCGCGACATCGACCGCCTCTCCCGGCGCGTGCCGCAGCTGTGCAAGGTCGCCCCGAACGTGCAGAAGTACCACATGGAAGACGTACACCGCGCCGGCGGGATCATGTCCATCCTCGGCGAACTCGCCCGTGGCGGCCTGCTGCACACCGACGCACCGACCGTGCACAGCCGCACCCTGGGCGACGCCATCGCGCAGTGGGATGTGACCCAGACCAACGACGAAGCGGTGCACACCTTCTTCCGCGCAGGCCCGGCCGGCATCCCCACCCAGACCGCCTTCAGCCAATCCACCCGCTGGCCGAGCCTGGACACCGACCGCGCCGCCGGCTGCATCCGCGACGTTGCCCACGCCTACTCGGCCGAAGGTGGCCTGGCGGTGCTGTACGGCAACCTCGCGCTGGACGGCTGCGTGGTCAAGACCGCAGGCGTGGACGAATCCATCCACGTGTTCGAAGGCCGCGCCAAGGTGTTCGAGAGCCAGGACGCCGCGGTCAAGGGCATCCTCGCCAACGAGGTAGCGGCCGGCGACGTGGTGATCATCCGCTACGAAGGCCCCAAGGGCGGCCCCGGCATGCAGGAAATGCTGTACCCGACCTCGTACCTGAAATCCAAGGGACTGGGCAAGCAATGCGCCTTGCTCACTGACGGACGTTTCTCCGGCGGCACCTCCGGCCTGTCGATCGGCCACGCATCGCCCGAAGCCGCCGCCGGCGGCGCCATCGGCCTGGTGCATGACGGCGACCGCATCCTGATCGACATCCCGCAACGCGCGATCAACCTGCTGGTCTCCGACGAGGAGCTGGCCGCGCGCCGTGCCGAGCAGGACGCCCGGGGCTGGAAGCCCGCGCAACCGCGCCCGCGCAAGGTCACCACCGCACTCAAGGCCTACGCCCTGCTGGCGACCAGCGCCGACAAGGGCGCAGTACGCAACAAGGCGCTGCTGGACGGCTGAGATGCCGGCCGCCACGCTCACCTACCGAGCGGCGGCCGGCGATCCAGCGGGCTGCGTACCGCCGACGCGCCACGACCGAGCACATGCGTATAGATCTGCGTAGTCGCCACGTCCTTGTGCCCGAGCAGCTCCTGCACCGTACGAATGTCGTGGCCGGCCTCCAGCAAATGCGTGGCGAACGAGTGGCGCAGCGTATGGCAACTGGCCGGCTTCTCCAGCCCGGCCTGCCGGCAGGCCACCTTGACCGCGCGCTGCAGGCCCTTCTCGTCCACGTGATGTCGGCGCACCGCACCACCACGCGGATCGACGCTACGGCGCGGCGCCGGAAACAGGTACTGCCAGCCGATCTCGCGCGCCGCAGCCGGGTACTTGCGCGCCAATGCATGCGGCAACCATACCTCGCCGTAGCCGGCCTCGAGATCACGCCCATGGATACGCCTCACCTCGTCTACCTGCGCCCGCAACGCCTCGCCCAACGATTGCGGCAGGATCGTACGGCGGTCCTTGCCGCCCTTGCCCTCGCGCACCACGATTTCGTTACGGCCGAAATCCACGTCCTTGACCCGCAAACGCACGCATTCCATCAAGCGCATGCCGGTACCGTAGAGCAGCGCACACATCAGCCAGTGACGGCCCTCCATCTGGCGCAGGAGCGCGGCTACCTCGTCCTCGCTCAACACGGTGGGCAATCGGCGGGGCCGCTTGGCCCGCTCGATATCGTCCATCCACGGCAGCTCCCGCCCCAGCACTTCCCGGTATAGGAACAGTAGCGCCGCCAGCGCTTGGTTCTGCGTGGACGCGGCCACGTTGTCACGCGCCGCCAACCCCGTCAGGAACGTCTCCACCTCCTGCGCGCCCATGGCGTCCGGATGCCGCCTGCCGTTGGCCAGAATGAAGCGGCGGATCCAACCAACGTAGGCCTCTTCGGTCCGCTTGGCCCTGCCCAGCCGCCGCAGCCGCTCACGCACGCGATCGAGCAAACGAGGCGGCTGACTGCCGGCCACACCCACCGGCGCCGTCGCAGAGGGTTCGGAAGACCCTGAAGACCGCGGGTGCATTGAGGCAGGGTGATCCGAATGATACGGTGGCATCCTGAGCAGGCTCGCACGGGGAATGCGACATGTTTACGCACAAGCACTACGCACCGCGATCGGGGAAAACACGAGCCAGGCGTAAGATCGGGCCTGCAGCGAATGTAGGGATTGCCGCAATACAGTCCGGGGTTACCGATTGTTTTGACTTCGAATAGTAGTTAGG
>JAATFS010000264.1 GCA_015655035.1 Lysobacterales bacterium
TGCGCCAGGGTGGCCTCCCAGTCTGCCACCTCGATCCGTGGGAACCCGGTAAATACGATATGCGCCGCTTCCGGATCGAAGGCGATATTGAATTCCGCGCACGGCGTGATATTGCCATGGCCGGTGATCGCCCCGCCCATCACCACGAAACGCTTCACCCGCTGCGGCAGGGTCGGGTCCAGCTTCAACGCCAGCGCCAGGTTGGTCAACGGCCCCAGCGCGACCAGCAGCAGCTCGCCGGCATATTCATGCGACAACCGCAGGATCGCCAGTGCCGCATGCTCGGCCTGCACCTGCCCTTGCGCGGGCGTGAAGCCGATATCGCCGAACCCATCCAGACCATGCACATGCGCCGCATCCACCGACGGATGCAGCAGCGGATCGGCGCAACCGGCAAATACCGGAACATCCTCGCGCCCGACCACCTCACACAGCTTCAACGCATTGCGCACGGTATGCGCCAGCCCGACATTGCCAGCGGCGATGGTCAGCCCGACCACCTCATGATGCGGATCGTTGAACGCCATCAACAGCGCCAGCGCATCGTCCACACCCGGATCGGTATCAATCAACAGCGGAATCTTCTTGGTCATTCGGAATAATGATTGGGGATTCGACCCCGCATCTTCGCAAGGAACGGCCGCCCACGCGAATGCAGCATTGCGCCACCCCAAAACGCCCAACTCCCGCACCGCGCCTCCTCCCCCCAAAACCCCAGCCGTTGCCGTTCACGCCGCCGCATACCGCACCGCCCCCCCGATCCACCGCGCCACCACCCGATCCGCCACCTCCGGCGAATCCCGCAACAACTCATCCGCAAGCCGATGCACCCGAGGCAGCAATCCCGCGTCCCGAGCAAGATCGGCCACCCGGAAACTCGCCAATCCGGTCTGACGCGTACCCAGCAACTCGCCAGGACCACGCAACTCCAGGTCCTTCTCCGCGATCACGAAACCATCGTTGGTCTGCCGCATGGTTTGCAACCGTTGCCGCGCCATCGCCGACAACGGCGCCTGATACAGCAGCACACAGCTGGACGCGGCGGCGCCCCTCCCGACCCGACCACGCAGCTGGTGCAGCTGCGCCAAGCCAAGACGCTCGGCATTCTCGATGATCATCAGCGAGGCATTGGGCACGTCCACCCCGACCTCGATCACCGTCGTGGCCACCAGCAGATCGGTCTCACCCTGCTTGAAGGCACGCATCGCCGCCTGTTTTTCGACGCCTTTCATGCGCCCATGCACCAACCCGACCTTCAGCCCGGGCAACTGCGCCGAGAGCGCCTCGAACGTGTTCTGCGCCGCCTGCGCCTCGATCCGGTTGCCCATCGCCGGGCCGGCGGTGGTGGCCTTGCCGTCGTCCTCGCTATCGTCGATCAAGGTACACACCCAATACGCCTGGCGCCCTTCGGCGCAGGCGACGCGGATGCGTTCCACCAGCTCGGGCCGGCGCTCGGCATTCAGCACACTGGTCTGCACCGGCGTACGTCCGGGCGGCAGTTCGTCGATCGCCGACACATCCAGGTCGGCGTACGCGGCCATCGCCAGCGTGCGCGGGATCGGCGTGGCCGTCATCACCAACTGATGCGGCACGCTGCCCGCAGCAGCCCCCTTGTCGCGCAACGCCAGGCGCTGATGCACGCCAAAGCGGTGCTGCTCATCGACGATGGCCAGCGCCAGGTCATGGAACACCACCGCCTCCTGCATCAGCGCGTGGGTACCGACCACCACCTGCGCCTCGCCCGAGGCCACTTGCGCCATCGCCGTCGCTCGCGCCTTGCCGGTGACCTTGCCGGCCAGCCAGACGATGCGCAGACCCAGCGGTTCCAGCCAGATACGCAGGTTGGTCAGGTGCTGCTCGGCCAGCAACTCGGTAGGCGCAGCCAACGCCACCTGCTTGCCCTGCTCCACCGCCAGCATCGCCGCCAGCGCGGCGACCACGGTCTTGCCACTGCCGACGTCGCCCTGCACCAAACGCAGCATCGGCGAAGGCCGCGCCAGATCGGCCGCGATCTGGGCGAACACCCGGCGCTGCGCGGCGGTCAGCTGGAACGGCAGGCCCTCCAGCAA
>JAATFS010000454.1 GCA_015655035.1 Lysobacterales bacterium
ACCTTTGGCGATGGCGAGGCGCCCGATGCCGCGCGCGGCTTCGAGAAGAAGGTATTGCGGCAGGCGCAGGCGCTGCCCGAGCTTGGCTATGCGCTGCTGGCGCTGGGCGATCGCCAATACGCCCGCTTCTGCGGCTTTTCGCGCCGGTTCGAACAGTGGCTGGGCGCACAGGGGGCGCAGCCGCTGTTCCCGGCGGTGGAGGTCGACAATGCCGACCCGGAGGCGTTGGCACAGTGGCAGCGCCAACTGGCCGACGTCACCGGCGCCCCGGCCATGGCGCTGGACCTGCAACCGCCGCCGCCGCTGCGCTGGCCACTGGCGGGGCGGGTACTGCTCAATCCGGGCAGCGAGGGCGCGCCGGTCTGGCGGATCGACCTGACCCCGCCTGCCCAGGCGCACTGGCACGCCGGCGACATCCTCGAAGTACAGCCGTGCCATGCACAGGCCGAGCTGATGGCCTGGCTCGCCGCGCACGGCCTTGCACCGGAGCTGAGCGTGCGGCTGGACGGCGCCAGCGTGCCGCTGTGGCACGCACTGGCCGAACGCGCGCTGCCGCAGGTGCCGGCCGATACCGCGTACGCGGATACGCAAGCCTGGCTGGAGAGCCTGGCGCCGCTGCCGCTGCGCGAATACTCGATTGCCTCGGTCCCATCCGACGGTGTGCTGCAACTGGTCGTGCGCCTGGCCAGCCTTCCCGACGGCCGGCCTGGACTCGGCTCAGGCTGGCTATGCCTGCACGCGCCCGTCGGTACCGAGCTGCATGCCCAGGTCCGCGCCAACCCAGGCTTCCGCCGCCACGACGACGCACCGCTGTTGTTGATCGGCAACGGCACCGGCATCGCCGGCTTGCGCAGCCTGCTGCGCGAGGCCGAGCAGGCCGGATCGCATGGGCACTGGCTGCTGTTCGGCGAACGCCGTGCCGCGCACGACCATCTGTTTGCCGATGAACTGGCGGCATGGCAGTCCAATGCCCATCTGCGCCGGCTGGACCTGGTGTTCTCGCGCGACCAACCGCACAAGGTCTATGTGCAGGACCGCCTTCGCGACGCCGCCGACGAAGTACGGGCGTGGATCGCACGCGGCGCCACGCTCCACGTCTGCGGCAGCCTTGAGAGCATGGCGCGCGGGGTGGACGAAGTGCTGCGAGACACACTCGGCGACGACGCGCTCGACGCACTGGCGGCAGCAGGGCGTTACCGGCGCGACGTGTACTGAGGGCGGGCGGGTGCCCGGTGCTCACCCGGCTCGCCTCTCGCCTTGGACGAAGGAAGGCAGGATCGGCTTCCGGCTATCGCTGGACCGTGCGCACTGCCAGGTTGAGTGCGATGCCTGGAGTTCGCTGGCCAGGCAGAGCTTGGTACCGGTCAGCTAGCTGCAACCCAGCCGCGATCAGAACAAGAACTCCATGATCGCTTCCCCGCTCAGGGAAGCGTGATCGTGATATGCGCCGTGCGCTGCGGCATCTGGATGACCTGGTTGTAGGCGGACAGGCGTTGCCCGGTCTGGTGATCGAGGTAGCCGCGCAGGCCAAAGAATCCGAGGATGCCGAAGCCGGCGACCAGTGCTGCCGGCAGCCATAGCGGGACGACGCGCCGCAGCTGGTGACGCACGTTGTCAGGCGGCAGCGCATGCGGAGCGAACCCCGTGCGCTTGCCCTTCAGATACACGATCTCGTCGCCCAGGCGAGCGGTGAGGTAGCCGAGCTTCTCGGTGCCCTCGAGCCGATATTTGCCTTCGAACCCCAGCAGCAGGCAGTGGTGATAGACCTCCAGCGACGGCAGCCGCGGAGCGCCTTGACGGCGCAGCTCCTCCAGCCGATCGAAGAAGTGCTCGCCGGCCAGGTGTTCGCCGAACATGCGCAGCTGCAGCGGGTTGCGCTCCCAGGCCTCGTGCAGGTGCGAGGGTTGCGACAGGATGGCCTCATCCACTGCGGCGCAGAACGCATATTTGGAGGCGTAGATGTCTTCCGCGGCGATACCCAGCTTGATTGCGCCGCGCTCCACGCCGTCGAGGAATTTCTGGACGGATTGGATGAAGCTTTCGCCATCGCTGGGCATCTGCCCGCGCTTGAGCAGCAGCAGCAGATAAAAGCCATCGGCCATCAGGTCGGGCAGGCTTTGTGGCGTGTGCACCGATGCATTGGCCGCCAGCGGTACCACGTTGCCGGACGTCAGCGACGGCATCGGGCCGGGGATCGGAGGCAGGTTGGAAGTCCGGTTGTTCATGCGGTCACCGCGATCAGTTCCATCTTGAGGTCAGGCAAGCCGGCGGGCACGTAGATCATGATCGACTGTGCCTTGAGCATCCGCTCGTACAGCGCACCACGCGCATCTATCTGGAAGTAGTAGCTGCCAGGGCGTACCGGGATTGCGGCGGGCACCTGCGCGGCGTGGGTGAGCTTGACACCGGGAAGTGCCGACAGCACGCACTTCTCCACGTCGTCCGGCGCACCGACCTTGAAGCGCACCGGTACCATCTGTACCAGTTCCTGTGCGGGCAGATCGGCCGATACGCCGAGATAGAACGTGGCTTCCGTGTCGATCCGCTGCGAATCCAGTCGGCCCAGGTGGAACGAGGGCTTGACCTCGCTCAACGCGATCTGGAAATAGCGCGCGGAGATCACGGTATCAAGTAGCTCGCGCACGATTTCGAACAGTCGCTGGAAGCCGGCTTCCGGCTGCTCATGCTGATAGCGCGGAAGATCGTTCAGCTGATGGGCGTTGGAGAAGGTGAGCAGCGCCCCCGCCATGCGCAGCATTTCCTGGTGCAGACGTTCGGGGTGCAGTTGTGGGTGGTGGAACAGATGCGACAGTGCGCCAAACGATGAATTGACGGTATGCAGCAGCCAGAACGAAGCGATGTCGCCGCTGCGGAACTCGATGATGTGCTGCGACGGCTGGCGGTGCAGCCCATATAGCGCATCGACCTTGGCTTGCAGCGAATCGAGCATGCCGCGCAATTCGCGATGCAGCGAAGGCGAGGCGGATATCTGTGCGCTGGGCGCGATGAAGTCCTCGTCCAGCTCGAAACCGCCGGTGGAGGTGCGGCGTATCCGCGCCACCGGCACGGTGACGTAGGCATCGCGGGGTTGGTCGTCGGTCAGCAGACGCGCCGACTTGCCCAGATAGGCCAATTCCGATTCGGCCGCATCCGTGAACAGGTCGGGGGTGGTGTGATTGATCTGGTGATAGCGCGCGGTCTGTGCGGCGTCGTGGCCGGAGACGTTGTCGCCCTCGTCGCGCAGCAGCGGCAGCGCCAGATAGACATGCGTGCTCTGGGTGCCTGCCGGCAGCTCCTTCAGCGACAGCGGATCGGGTACGGGATCGTGCGCAGGTGCATCGAACGGCTCTCCGTCGGGGAAGACCACCGACAGCTCCAAGGCACGCAAGGTGCCATGGCCGAGCGCCTGCGGATCGAAGCGGACGCGGCGACAACCCCAGGCATAAGGGTGCAAGGTTTGCGCAAGATCCTGCAGCCGGCCTTCGTGATAGGCGTCCTGTCGCTGGAAATGCTGCGGACGCAGAAACAGGCCTTCGCCCCACAATACTTTCGACATCCTGTTTGCGTGTGACACTTTTCATTCCTTGGAAAGTCGCTGCCGGATTCTGCCATGCCTGGCGCAGGCTGTGGGCCGTCGATCCGGCGGTCGAAGAACGGATGGTATCCCGATCAAGTGCCGCGCTTCAGTGCGCCGCAGCGCACTGAATCGAGGCCAGACTGGTCGAATCCGTCGTCAGCGAAGTGACGAGCGCGCTGCTGGACGTGGTCAGCGCACAGGCATGCGCGCCGATCGTGATGCCCTCGCGCGGGAGTTCCTCCCGGGTGGCGTCGAAGGTGAATCGCCAGCGCTCCTTGGCGGGTGCGCGGAACAGCGCCACCACGCCCAGCACGCGAGTGCCGTCGCTGAGTTTTTCCTTCAATTCCTGCTTCATGCCGGGCATCAGCACGATCTCGTTGACCGAAAGCAGATCGGCACCCAGCGCGGCCTGTTCTCCGGCCTGATCCAGAAAGGCGCTGAAAGGCGCCTGCTCGAAGCGTTGTGCACTGCGCAAATGGTAGATCTTCAAGACTGCGGCGGTGGCCTTCTTGCTGTTACCCGCGTTCAGGTTTTTACCGGCAATCAATCGCATCGGTACGGTGGGCGGCACCTGTGGCGGTGCATCTTTGATGCCCACCACTTGCAGTGTCTTGCCTACCGCCTTGCTCAAGCCACCGCCGGCACAGCCAGAAAGTGCGAGGCATATCGAGACAATGGCAAGGATGTTGTAGCGGAGAGTCCGTCCTGGGAGCATAAGGAACCTGTTCATGCTGATTGGCGTCACGGAAGAGCACGGGTTCGGTACGATCAGGCAGTGGCGTGTCGCCTCTTGGCGGTATCCATGCCTTGACGTCCCTGTGCCGCAGTACTATACCGTTGCGTAATTGGAGCTGTACACTTCGTGTTCTTGGTAGGGCTGGATCCCTGCGGCGACATCGGCAGGATCGCAGCTTGCTTTAGGGCTGTAGGCTGTAAAAAAAGGAGTTTTATGAAAGCGATCAATGGA
>JAATFS010000483.1 GCA_015655035.1 Lysobacterales bacterium
CACAACAACCACCATGCCTTCCCCAGCTCGGCGCGGTTCTCGATGCGGCGCTGGGAGTTCGACATCGGCTGGGCGGTGATCCGCGGGCTGGAAAAGCTGCGCCTGGCCAAGGTTTTACGGGTGGCCCCGAAGCTGGATATCCGCCCGAATATCAGCGTGCCCGACGCCGATACGCTCAAGGCGCTGCTGTCGCATCGCTTCCAGGCGATGACCGACTACCAGCGCAACGTGTTCACCCCGGCGCTGCGCGAAGAAGCGGCGGCCACCGGCGCCAAGCTGCGCCAGCTGCTGCCTCGTCGGCTGCGCAAGGGGCTGGTGGATGATGGCCGCTGGCTCAAGCCCGATGCGCGCGAGCAATTGCGCAACTGGGTGGAACAGCGCCCGCGCATGCGCACCCTGGTCGAACACCGGGCACGCCTGGCGGCCCTGCTGGAAGCGCGCAGCCACGATGCCGCCGAACGCCTACACCAGTTGCAGCAGTGGTGCCATGACGCCGAAGCTAGCGGCAACGCGGCGTTGCAGGCCTACGCCGCGCGCCTGAAAGGCTACGCACTCAGCGGTACTTGAGCGGAGCGCGTAGCCGCCCGCCGCAGCTACTGAACGGACGTCGCGTGTCCGGAGCGCGGCGGCTGCGCGTATAGGCCGGCTGAATCGATCTCCGGCGGCGATTGTAGCGGTCGATGTTGCGGCGCAAAATAACGCTGCGATTCCTCCTCGGCAGCTCTCGCCGCTCTCGTCCAACGATTCCCCCCTATGCGACTTCCGATTCTTGCGCTCGCCGTGAGCGCGTTTGCCATTGGTACGACCGAGTTCGTGGTGATGGGCCTGTTGCAGCAAATGGCAGGCGACCTGGGTGTTTCCATCCCCGCCGCAGGCATGCTGGTCTCCGGTTACGCAATGGGGGTGGTGGTCGGTGGGCCGCTGCTGGCGATGGCCACCGCGCGGCTGCCGCGCAAGGCCGTGTTGCTGGTGCTGATGAGCGTGTTCGTGCTCGGCAATGTGCTGTGCGCGCTGGCGCCCAACTACGAGGTGCTGATGGCGGCGCGGGTGATCGCGGCACTGGCGCACGGCTCGTTCTTTGGGGCCGGCGCGGTGGTCGCCGGGCACATCGCCGCACCCGGGCGCGCTGCCCAGGCGATCTCGTTGATGTTCGCCGGCCTGGCCATCGCCAATATCCTGGGGGTGCCGCTGGGCACGCTATTGGGCCAGGCACTGGGCTGGCGCGCCACCTTCTGGGCGGTCGCCGCACTCGGCGTGCTGGCGTTGGCGGTGATGGCGCGCTACGTGCCCCGGCTGGACGCGATGCCACCTCCCCGCCTGGGCGAGGAGCTGCGGCGGGTCCTGAAGCCGCAGGTGCTGCTGGCGCTGGGCATGACCGTGTTCGGCTTTGGCGGGGTGTTCGCGGTGTTCACCTATATTGATCCGATCCTGACCCACGAGGCCGGCATGGATGAACACGCCATCAGCCGGGTACTGGTGCTGTTCGGAGTGGGCGCCACCATCGGCACCTTGCTTGGCGGCAAGCTCGCCGACCACCGCCTGATGCGTGCGCTCGCATGGATGCTGGCCACGCTGTGCGTGTTCTTCCTGGTGTTCGCCTCGATGATGCAATCCGGTGTCGGTGCCGTGATCGGCGTGTTCCTGATCGGCGTATTCGGTTTCGCCGCCAACCCGGGTCTGCAGGCGCGTTCGATGCAGCAGGCGCACGACGCGCCGCTGCTGGTGTCAACGCTCAACCAGAGCGCCTTCAACCTGGGCAATGCGGGCGGCGCCTGGATCGGCGCCAGCCTGTTGTCGCATCACGCCAGCTATCCGCAGCTGAGCTATGCCGCTGCCGTGATCACCGCCGCTGGCATCGCGCTGACGTTGTTCAGTGCCTGGCTGGAAAAGCGCACCGGCGCCTGCAAGCCGATGCTGGCGGATATGCGATCCTGACCACCCCGCCGATGATCGGCACCTGTAGCGACTGATATGGCGTTCGATGCCTTTGCGTTGATCCTGGCGATGCTGGCGCTGGGCCTGCTGTTCGCGCGGCTGCGCGTGCTGCCCGAAAACAGCGCCGACGTGCTCAACCGCATCGTGCTGTACATATGCCTGCCGGCGTCGGTACTGACCTACGTGCCAAGGCTGCGGCTGGACCTCTCGCTGGCCGGGCTGATCGTCACGCCGTGGCTACTGGCGCTGGTGGCGGTGTTGCTGGTGTGGGGCTGCACGCGCCTGTTCGGCTTCAGCCGCAAGGAACACGCCGCGCTGCTGATGTGCGTGGCCTTCACCAATTCCAGCTTCATCGGCTATCCGATGGTGCGCGCGCTGCTGGGCGATCACGCGCTGCCGTACGCAGTGGTGTACGACCAGTTCGGCACCTTCGTGATGCTGTCGACCCTGGGCCTGTATCTGCTGGCCCGCTACAGCGGCGACGCCCCGCCGACCACGCGCATGGTGTTGGCCCGGGTGGCTGGTTTCCCGCCCTTGTGGGCACTGCTGTTCGCGCTCACGTTGATGCCGGAGCAGCCGCCGAACTGGATCGCCTCCGCACTCAAGAGCCTGGCCGATGCAATGCTGCCGCTGGTGATGCTGGCGGTCGGCTTCTCGCTGCAACTGCGGCTGTCGCCGGCCGAGCTGAAACCGCTCGGGGTCGGCCTGGCGCTGAAACTGGTGCTGATCCCGCTGCTGGCCTGGCCGTTGTCGCTGGCGCTCGGACTGCACGGCGAAATGCTCAAGGTCAACGTGCTGGAATCGTCGATGCCGACCATGATCACCGCAGCGGCATTGGCGATCACGCACCGGCTGGCGCCACGGCTGTCGGCGGCGATGGTGGGCTACAGCATCCTGCTGTCGTTGCTGACCCTGCCGGCCTGGGCGTGGGTGCTCGAGCGCCTGGCCTGATCGGGAGAGGCCGGCCGCGCGAAGGCACTCGGAGCGCGCAGCGGCCGTGTCGGCGAACCGGCAGGTCCGGGCCTTCGACTATCTCCTCACCCTGACGCGGTGTACGCTGCCGACTGATTCCAGGAAGCGAGGCGTGCATGAAGACGTACCTGGTGGCGGGCTCCAAGGGTGGCGTGGGCAAGACCACGATCGCCAGCAATCTGGCGGCATATGCTGCTCTTCAGGGCCGGCGTACGGTGTTGGCCGATGCCGATCCGCAGGGGTCTTCGACCCGCTGGGCCGAGCGCCGTGCCGGCCTGGAAAGCGCGGTGCTCCCGATCGACGCCACGCGCAGGCGCAACTGGCAGTCGGCGATCCCCGACGGCACCGACCAACTCATCATCGACGCCCCGGCCGGCGCGATGGCCGACGACCTGGCACCGTTCCTGGAGCTGGCCGATGCGGTGGTGGTACCGGTACTGGCCTCGGCGCTGGACATCGAAGCGGTGGTCGGCTTCCTCAATACCCTGGCCAAGGTGCCGCGCGTGCACCAGCGCAAGCTGCCGGTGGGCGTGGTACTCAACCGCAGCAAGCCCTGGACCCAGACCTCGCAGCAGGCGGTGGAAATGCTCGCCGGCTGGCCGTATCCACTGGTGGCCCAGCTGCGCGACACCCAGTCCTACGTGGTGCTGGCGGGCCTGGGCCGCAGCCTGTTCGACTACCACTCGGCGCAGGTGCGCGACCATCAGCAGGATTGGGAGCCGCTGTTGAAGTGGCTCAAGAAAGCCTAGATGAGGGATCCCGAAGATGCGTGAACTCATCCTGCTGCGGCATGCGCATGCCGAACCTGCCGATACCGGGCAGGCCGATCTGGACCGTCCGCTGTCGCCGCACGGCCTGGCCGAGGCCGAAGCCGCCGGCCGCTGGCTGCGCGAGCAGCGGCTGGTGCCAGACCGGGTGCTGTGCTCGCCGGCCCGACGCGCCCGCGAAACCCTGGAGGCGGTGCTGGAACTGACCGGCTACATCGAGCAGCGGCTGGAGCCGCGCATCTACGAGGCCACCCCAGGCACCTTGGCTGCGCTGGTGGATGAACACCGCGAGGCCGAACGCCTGCTGGTGGTCGGCCACAACCCCGGCCTGGAGCGGCTGGCCGCGCTCATGCACAGCGGCCAGACCGGCGACTACCGGGGCATGCCCACGGCATCGATCGCACTGCTGGCGCTGCCGCTGGAAAGCACCATCGAGCCCGGTGTCGCTCGCCTCACTGCGTTCTGGTGGCCTTGACGGCAGTGTCCTGGCGCGGCGTGGGCCTGGTCCTGCTGGCACTGGTGACGGCGCTGCCGGCGCTGGCGCAGCGCTCGGTGGCGATGGACCCGGTGCAGTCGCGTTTCGGCTTCGAGATCCGCACCCGCTTCGGGCAGAAAATCGAAGGCCTGTTCCCCCGATTCGATGGCCACGTGGTGGAGTTGTCCGAGCAGCGCCACCAGGTGCGATTGCGGATGGACGCCACCCAGGTCGAGATTCCCGGAAAACCGCGCTACACCGCGTGGATGCGCGGCGAGGACTTCTTCGACGTCGCGCGCTACCCGGTGGTGGAATTCGATTCGCTGCCCTACGACCCGAAGATCGCGATAGAAGGCGGGGATCTGGTGGGAAATCTGACGGTCCGCGGTGTCACCCATGTCGAGACCTTGCGGATGATGCCGGCCGAGTGCGCGCGTCCAGGCTATGATTGCGACGTAATCAGTCGCGGTACGATCCTGCGTGGGCGGTATGGAATGGACAATTGGCAGATGGCCCTGGGTGACCGGGTGACCTTCGTCCTGCGCGGGCGCATGGCGGAGGCGCCGAAACCGTGAGGTTGCTGCTGCGTGTCGTAGTGCTGGCAACGTTGTTGCTCGGCAGTGGCTGCGCGAGCCTGACCCAGGCCCAGCGTGGCCAGGCGGCGGCCATCGCCGCCGCCGCGCGCCAGACCACCGTCAGCTGCGAGCGCGCCGACCGCTGCGCCCAGCCCTCGCCGCTGCGCGCGCTGGGTGGCCGTGCCATCACCCAGTCCACTGCCTCTCGCCCGCGCCACTACGCCACCATTCTCGACCAGGGCGAGGAAGCCCTGGTCGCGCGCCTGAACCTGATTCACAGCGCTACCCGCAGCATCGACCTGCAGACCTACATCTTCGACAAGGACGACAGCGCGCGCATGGTGATGGACGCGCTGCTGGACGCCGCCCGGCGCGGCGTGAAGGTGCGGCTGCTGATCGACCAGCTGTCGGCGATCTCCGACCTGCAGATCCTGGGAGCGCTGTCCGGCGCCCACCAGAATTTCGAGCTGCGCATCTACAACCCGGCCTTCGGCAAGGCCAAGCTCAACTACTTCGACTACGTCGGCAGCGTGCTGTGCTGCTTCCGGCGTTTCAACCAGCGCATGCACAACAAGTTGCTGGTGATCGACGACGTGATCGGCGTGGTCGGTGGCCGCAACTACCAGGACGACTATTACGACTGGGACGCCGAATACAACTTCCGCGACCGCGACGTGATCCTGGCCGGGCCGGAGGTGCGGGCGATGGCCATCAACTTCGATGCGTTCTGGGGTGCGCGGCGCAGCGTACCGGCCGAACGGCTGAACGACGTCGGCCGCACGCTATTGCGCGATGGCGTACCGCAGATGCCGCCGGCCCGGTTCCTGCGCCCCGACCGGGTCGAGCGGGTCGCGGCGGAGGCCGACGATCCCGCCTTCGTCGCGCGCACCTTCGTCGATACCGCGATGCCGGTACGCAACGTCCTGTACGTGGCCGACCTGCCGCAGAAGCACCGCGACGACGAGACCTCCAAGGAGGCCTACACCGCGCCCGAACTCGATGGCCTGATCAGCGGCGCACAACAGGAGGTGCTGCTGCAGACGCCCTACCTGGTGTTGTCCGAGCCGGCGCAGCAGATCTTCCGCGACCTGCGCAAACGCGCGGTGCCGCCACGGGTGGTGGTGGCCACCAACAGCCTGGCCGCCACCGACAACCCGATCGTCTATGCACTGTCGTACAAGTACAAACGCCGCAACTTGCGCGAATTGGGTTTCAACATCTACGAATACAAGCCATTCCCGCTGGAAGCGCCGGTGGACTACGCCAATCTGCTGCCGGACCCGATGGCCCCGGCCACTGCGGACGACACCGGGCGTGGCGACCGCGACCACCGCATCATAGGCGGCAGCGCCGCCGGCAATGCGATGCGCGGCAGTGGTGGACTGAGCGGCAGCGGGCGCCGCCCCGGCGGCAGCGAGGTCGATCGCCGGGTGCTGCGTACCGAAACGCGGCCGTCCTTCCTCGGCACGCGTGCGGTCAACAAGCCACTGCCGGTCACGCGGGAAGGCGCGCGCATGGGCTTGCATGCCAAGTCGCTGGTGGTGGACCGCCAGGTCGGGGTGATCGGTACCCACAACTTCGATCCGCGTAGCGAGAACTACAACACCGAAGGTGCGGTCGTGATCGACGATCCGGTGTTCGCGCAGGCACTGGCAGCCAGCATCGAGCGCGACATCGGCCCGGACAACTCCTGGGTGGTGGCGCCTCGGCAGAAAACCCGGGTGGTCGGCGGGCTCAACTACAGCGTGGGCAAGATGTCCGAAGCGCTCCCCATCCTGGACTTCTGGCCGTGGCGCTATGCCACCAACTACCAATTCCAGCCCGGGCCGGACTGTCCGTTCCCGCTGAAGCGGCAGGACCCGCAGTTCCAGCACTGCTATCTCGCGGTAGGCGACTTCCCCGAGGTCAACGTCGGCCCGAAGTGGCTGCTGGTGCGCATGCTGACCGCCTTTGGCGCGGGCCTGGTGCCGATCCTGTGATGATCGGCAGGCGCCTCGGCGGGGATATGCCGAAGCGCGTGCCGACAGATGCGGCAAGGTCTGCGGCCACATTCGGCAACAGCGGCTGTCCTTGCGGCGGCAGAGGACTACCATGTCCGCTTCGTTCACTGCGCAGGCCGTCATGATCTTTCGTGAACCGGTATCGCTGGACGCGCTCAACGCCGCCAGCCGCGATACCTTGATCGAACACCTCGGTATCGTGTTCACCGCCGTCGGGCCGGACTGGCTCAGTGGCACCATGCCGGTCGACGCACGTACCCGCCAACCGTACGGACTGCTGCACGGTGGCGCTTCGGTGGTGCTGGCCGAAACCCTGGGCAGCAGCGCCGGCAACCTGTGCGTGGATAGCGCCACGCACAGCTGCGTGGGCCTGGAAATCAACGCCAACCATCTGCGCGCGGTCACCCACGGCCTGGTCAACGGCACAGCGCGCGCGGTCCATGTCGGCCGCAGTACCCAGGTTTGGGAAATCGCCATCGACGACTCGGCCGGCAAGCGTGTATGCGTATCCCGGCTGACCCTGGCAGTCGTGGCGCGCGTCCACCGATGACGGATTACCCGCCATCGCGAAGCGAGCATGTCACCGCTGGAACACGCCCACCCGTGGTTGGCACTGCGCGCGAGCCCCGGCGCTGTCACAATAGACGTGTTCTCTTCCACTTCCCCGGTACCTTGCCCGAATGAGCGAGTCATCCCTGCCTGCCACGCGCGAAGCCGGCGGCACGCTGCGCTGGTTCCGCTATCTGTACCGCGCGCCGTTGCTGTTGCTGCACGTGCTGATCGGCCTGCCGTTGACCATGCTGTGCGTGGTGGTGCAACCCCTGGCGACCCTGCGGCTGGGTGCGGACGACATCCTCGAGTACCGGATGATCCGCTGGTGGCAGGGCACGTTGATGCGCATCTTCGGCTTTCGCCTGCGCCGTATCGGTACGCCGTTGCACGGCGCCACGCTGTTCGTGGCCAATCACGTCAGCTGGGTGGACATTTCGATGCTGCACAGCCAGCGCGTGATGGGCTTCGTCGCCAAACGCGAGATCGCCGGCTGGCCGCTGGTGGGCTGGCTGGCGGCACGCGGCCACACCATCTTCCACCAGCGCGGCAGCACCGAATCGCTTGGCGGGGTGCTGCAGGTAATGCTGGAGCGGCTGCGTAGCGGCGAGGCGGTGGGCGTGTTTCCCGAAGGCCGCACCCGGGGGGGGAGTGAAGTCGGCCCGTTCCATGCCCGCATCTTCCAGGCGGCGGTGGAATCGGGTGTGCCGGTACAGCCCGTCGCGCTGCGTTATGGCGAGCAGGGCAACGCCCAGACCGTGGTCGCATTCGGTGAACACGAAAGTTTCTTCGCCAATTTCCTGCGCCTGCTCGGCGAACCGCCGCGACTGGCCGAGGTGCATTTCCTAGCGCCGATAGCGGTGCATGATGTCGAAGGCCGGCGCCGCATCGCCGAAACCTCGCGCGCCAGCATCGTCGCGGCGATGGAATCCTGATACGGCGATGTACACGCTCCAGCGCCAGCTTCTTGCGATGGACATAGGCAGGACCTGCGCATGAATGCCGAGGATTACCAACCGCCGCGCTGGCTGCGCAATCCGCACGTGCAGTCGGTGCTGGGATCGAGCGCGCTGCGGCGGCGCCGTGGCCTGCAGCTGCTGGCCGCCAGCGGTGCGGTGACCACCGAACATATCCTCGACGGCGGCGATGGCGTTCGCCTGCAAGGCTGGCTCAGCGTACCGCCGGGCGATGCCGAGCCACGCGGCACCGTGCTGTTGCTGCACGGCTGGGAAGGCAGCGCCGATTCCAACTACATGCGCTTGACCGCCGCGCGCTTGCTGGGCCTGGGCTATCAGGTGTTCCGGCTGAACTTCCGCGACCACGGCGGCACCCATCACCTCAACGTCGACCTGTTCCATTCCGATCGCATCGACGAAGTGGTCAATGCCACCGCCGACCTGTGGCGGCGCTTCCCTGCGCCGCAGCTGCTGGCGGCCGGTTACTCGCTGGGAGGCAACTTCGCGCTGCGCCTGGCGTTGCGCGCGCCGGCCGTGGGCTTGCCGCTGGCGCGGGTGGCGGCGGTCTGCCCGCTGTTGGACCCCGCCACGACCATGGAACACATCGAGGCCGGACCGCATTTCTACGATTGGTATTTCCGCCGCAGATGGCGCGAATCGCTGCTGCGCAAGCGCGAGCTGTTCCCCGAGCAGCACGCCTACGACGACGCTACGCTGGGACTGGACATGCGCGGGCTCATGGCGTGGCTGGCCGAGCGCTACACCGTCCACGGCACCTTGGCCGCCTACTTCAACAGCTACTCCATCGCCGGCGACCGGCTGGCGGCGCTGCAAGTGCCAGCCAATATCCTGATGGCCGAGGACGACCCGGTGATTCCGTTCGAGGATTTCCGTGACTGGCAACTACCGGCCACCGCCCATCTGGAGATCGCCCACTGGGGCGGGCACTGCGGATTTCTGGAAAACGCCCATGGCGACGGTTTCGCCGAACGCTGGGTCGCCGAACGCCTGGCCCTGCCGGGCTGAGTCCGCGTGTACGGTGGCTACAATGGAGGTTTGCCCTCGACCCCCGGACGCCATGCAAGACAAGATCATCCAAGCCCTCCGCCGCGACGCCGCCGATGAAGCGGTGGGCCTGGCCCGCGAATGGGTGGCGAATGCGGCCGGCGACGCCTATGCCCACCGTTGGCTCGGACTGGCATTGCAGCAGCAGGGCCAGGTGGCTGCGGCGCTGGCCAGCACCGATGCGGCATTGGCGCTGGCACCGGAGGATGCCGATCTTCACTTGCAGCGTGCCGGCCTGCTGCTGGCGGCGCGCGACCTGGCGGCTGCCGATGCGGCGCTGTCGCGTAGCACCGCGCTGGACCCCAATCAGCTCAATGCCTATGTGATGCAGGCGCACCTGGCGGTCGCACGCCAGGATCTGGACGAGGCCGAGCGCCTGAGCCGCACCGCCGCACGATTGGCGCCGGAGCATCCGCAGTTGCTGGCCGTAGACGGTACGGTGGCGCTACGCCGTGGCCAGGCCGACCGCGCACTGGCGCTGTTGTCGCGCGCAGTAGAGCAACTCCCGGACGATCCACGGGTGCTGTTCGCGCTGGGCTTCGCCTACTTGCAGAAGGAGCACTACGCCTTCGCCGAACGGGCGTTCGAGCGGGTGGTCGAACTCAACCCGCCCGGCACCACCCTGCGCGCCTTCATCGCCCAGCTGGCGCAGCGCCAGGGGCGCCTGGACGATGCCATCGAAGCCATGCGCGGCGTGCTTGCGCAGCCGGAGGGCGACACCCCGGCGATGCGCCGGCTGGCCGGGGAATTCGAGTTGCAGGCCGGCCGCCCGGCCGAGGCGTTGGCGCATCTGCGCCAGGCCGTGGCCAGCTGGCCCGGCGATCGCCGCACCCTGCACGCATTGCTGACCGCCTGGGAACGGCTGGGGGCGGTGGCGGATGCGCGGGTCACGCTCGACGCCGCACTCGACACCACCGGCAACCTGCACGACCTGTGGCTGGCCCGGCTGGCGGTGGAGCCGGTCGGCGGAGCCGAGGCGCAGGCGGTGATCGAACGATGGTTGCTGGCGATGCCCGAGCATCTGCCGGCACTTGAAGCGCTGATGCGGGTTCACGACATGCAAGGCCATGCCGAGGCCGCCGAAGCGGTGGCGCGTCGGATCGTGGCGGTGGAGCCGGGCCGGATCAGTGGCGAGCAGCGCATCGTCGAGGCATTGTTGCAACGCGACCCACCCGCCGCGATCGCTTGCGTGCAGGCGCTGATCGATTCGCTGCCGGAGCAGCAGCGCACGGTACTGCGGCCCTGGCTGGGCAACGTGCAGGACCGCGCCGGCCAGCCCGACGCGGCGCTGGCGAGCTGGATGGAGTTCCACCGCGAGCAGGCCCCGCACCGCCTTCCGTTGCCGCCGCAGGCCGAGCCACAGCCAACCGCATGGCCGGACGAGGCGGCCATCGCCGAAGGCGTGTCGGCGCGGCCCTTGTTCGTATGGGGTGCACCGGGCGCGCACACCGAACGCCTGATCGCGGTGATGGCCGCCGCCACGCCGGCAGTGCGCAACGATCGGTATGGCGGCACGCCGCCGGACGATGCCTTGCAGAACTACCGCACCGTGGCGCGCCTGGCGTCCGGCGAACTCAGTGCCAGCGCACTGGTCGAAAGCTGGAAGGCCCAGCTGCCACGGCGTGGCGTGGGCGATGGCAATGTCATCGACTGGCTGCTGTGGTGGGACAACAGCCTGCTGCAATCGCTGCGGCCGCACTTGCCGGAAGGCCGGCTGGCGATCGCCCTGCGCGACCCGCGCGACATGCTGCTGGACTGGCTGGCTGCCGGCGCCCCGGCGCCGCTGGCGCTGCAATCGCCGCAGCAGGCCGCCGAGTGGCTGCGGGGTATGCTCGAGCAGGTCGCCAGCTTGCACGAACAGAACCTGTACCCGCATCGCCTGTTGCGGCTGGACGGCATCGAGAACGATCCGCAGGCCGTGGCCAAGCTGTTGCAGCAGGCCTTCGGTGCCGAGTTCCCGGTGCTGCCGTCGCTGGGCGGCGAGCGCCTCGCCTCCGCACGCTGGCGCGACTACGCAGGCGTACTGGGGCCGCAGTTCGAGCTGCTGACGCCGGTGGCCGTGCGGCTTGGCTACGCCGAAACCTGATCCCGCTTCGTACTTATCGCAAAGCGCATAACCCGAGTTCGTCCTCCCCGGAGACCTGCCATGCAACTGACCAGTCAAAGTATCGCCAACGGCCAATCCATCCCGGTGCAATTCGCTGCCGGCCAGCCCGAAGGCCTGGCGCCCAACCACAATCCGCACCTGGCCTGGAGCGAGGTGCCGGCGAACACACGTTCGTTTGCGTTGCTGTGCATCGATCCGGATGTGCCGACAGTGCCGGAGACCGTCGGCCGGGATGACGTCCAGGTGCCAGTCGACCAGCCGCGCACCGATTTCGTGCATTGGGTGATGGCCGATATTCCAGCCGAGGTTCGCGAGATCGCCGCCGGCAGTTGCAGCGACGGCTTCGTCGCCAAGGGCAAGCGAGCGCCGACCGGGCCGGCCGGCGCGCGGCAGGGGCTGAACAACTACACCGAATGGTTCGCTGGCGATGCGGACATGGCCGGTGACTATCTCGGCTACGACGGCCCCTACCCGCCGTTCAACGATCTGCGCCTGCACCGCTACTTCTTCCGGGTGTTCGCGCTGGACGTGGACACACTGGCGCTGCCGGCGCGCTTCGGTGCCGCCGAGGTGTTGCGCGCCATGCAAGGCCATGTCCTGGCCGAAGCGGCGCTATACGGCACCTACAGCCTGAATCCCGCGCTGGCGGAGCGCTGAATCAGGTCGCGCCGCCGCGTGGCATACGCGGCGGCGCGCAGTTTCATGGTGCGGAAATCGCCAGCGCGGATGACAACGGCTAGGCGGCACTGGCCGGCAGCCACACCAGCAGCGCAACCCCGAGCACGATCCGATACAGCGCGAATGCGGTGAAGCGGTGCGACTTGATGTAGCCCAGCAGCCACTTCACCACCACGAAGCCGGTGAGCACTGCCGCGATGAAGGCCACGGCCACGTCCAGCCAGGCCTCGTTGGCGATCTCGCCATGCTTGAACAGCTCCAGGAAGGCGTAGCCGCTGGCCGCGAACATGGTCGGGATGCCGAGCAGGAACACGAACTCGGCGGCGGCCGAGCGCCGGCTCAGGCCCAGCAGCATCGCCAGGAAGATCGCCGAGGCCGAGCGCGAGGTACCGGGGAACACGCCCGCCACCACCTGCGCCAGGCCGACCGCGATCGCCACCTTCCAGGTCACCGTGTCGCGTTCGGGCATGCGCGAGGCGAAATGCTCGGCCACCAGCATCCACACGCCGCCGATCACCAGCGCCCAGGCTACGGGGGTCACCGTCTCGGGCAATTCCCAGCCGGCCATGCGTACCGGCAGGCCGACCAGCGCGGTGATCAGGAACGCCACCATCAGTTTGAGGACGTAATCGCGGGTCTCCGGCTCGCCGAGCCCGGTCGCCAGCGCCCACAAGCGCTTGCGCAGCACCAGCGTGGTGGCCAGGATCGCGCCGGCCTGGATGACGATATTGAAAAAATCGGAACGGCGCCCGAGCCATTGCTCGGCGATCAACAAATGCCCGGTGCTGGAGACCGGCAGGAATTCGGTAAGGCCTTCGAGAATGCCCAGCAGCAGGGCGGAGAACAGGTCGGACATCGGGCGAAAGATAGGTGGGCCGGGGGAAGTATCAGGATAGTGCATTGATGCACGCACCATGTTAGTGCGCTCTTAGCATTTGATCCCCTATTTGGTGCGCATGCATGGCGATGTGGCAGGGCGTACTTAAGTGAAATCAACCACTTGTGAAGGCGTCAGGGTTGGCACGGCGTTTGCTTGTTAACCGCCAAGTCATTCACCAACCCGAGGTTTCTTTCGATGTCTGCGGAAAATGTTGAAAAGCTGATCAAGGACAACAAGGTCGAATTCGTCGACCTGCGCTTCGTCGATATGCGCGGCGTGCAGCAGCACGTGACGTTCCCCGTCAGCATCATCGAGCCGTCGTTGTTCGAAGAAGGCAAGATGTTCGACGGCAGCTCGATCTCGGGCTGGAAGGGCATCAACGAATCGGACATGGTCCTGCTGCCCGATGCCGGCACCGCCTACCTGGATCCGTTCTTTGCCGATCCGACCGTCGTCATCACCTGTGACATTCTCGATCCGGCGACCATGCAGAGCTACTCGCGCGATCCGCGCGGTATCGCCAAGCGCGCCGAGGCCTACCTGAAGTCCTCCGGCATCGCCGAGCAGGCGTTCTTCGGCCCGGAGCCGGAATTCTTCATCTTCGACTCGGTCCGTTTCGGCAACGAAATGGGCAACACTTTCTTCAAGATCGACTCCGAAGAAGCTGCATGGAACACCGGTGCCAAGCTCGAAGGCGGCAACAGCGGCTATCGTCCGGCGGTGAAGGGCGGCTACTTCCCGGTCCCGCCGACCGATTCGCTGCACGACCTGCGTGCCGAGATGGTCAAGACCCTGGAACAGGTCGGTATCGAGACCGAGGTGCACCACCACGAAGTGGCCACCGCCGGCCAGTGCGAGATCGGCACCAAGTTCAGCTCGCTGGTCCAGAAGGCCGACGAACTGCTGACGATGAAGTACATCATCAAGAACGTCGCCTATCGCAACGGCAAGACCGCCACGTTCATGCCGAAGCCGATCGTCGGTGACAACGGTTCGGGCATGCACGTGCACCAGTCGCTGGCCAAGGGCGGCACCAACCTGTTCTCCGGTGACGGCTACGGCGGCCTGTCGCAGCTGGCGCTGTGGTACATCGGCGGCATCTTCAAGCACGCCAAGGCGATCAACGCCTTCGCCAACGCAGGCACCAACAGCTACAAGCGCCTGGTCCCCGGCTTCGAAGCCCCGGTGATGCTGGCCTACTCGGCCCGCAACCGTTCGGCCTCGTGCCGCATTCCGTGGGTCTCCAACCCGAAGGCCCGCCGCATCGAAATGCGTTTCCCCGATCCGATCCAGTCCGGCTACCTGACCTTCACCGCGCTGATGATGGCCGGTCTGGACGGCATCAAGAACCAGATCGACCCGGGTGCCCCCAGCGACAAGGATCTGTACGACCTGCCGCCGGAAGAAGAGAAGCTGATCCCGCAGGTGTGTTCCAGCCTCGATCAGGCGCTGGAAGCGCTGGACCAGGATCGCGAGTTCCTCAAGGCCGGTGGCGTGATGGACGACGACTTCATCGACGGCTACATCGCGCTGAAGATGCAGGAAGTCACCAAGTTCCGCGCCGCGACCCACCCGCTGGAATACCAGCTGTACTACGGCAACTGAGCAACCGCGGCGATGGCGAAGGTTCCCCCTCCCACCTTTGCCATCGCCGCACCCTTCTACGGCTGGGGAGCCGTAGCCAGGGATGCATTGCATCCGGGAGAGATTCCAGCAATGGAAACGCAGGGGTAAGAGAGAGAGCGGATCGGCGCCGTGGTACGGCCCTCTCCCACGTCACGCGGGGCAACGATGCCCGCGCCATGGTCGATTCGCGCTGTATCCGGATGCCGTCAGCGGCGTCCAGGTACTGATATCGCCTGCCGGCAGTCGCTGGCTGGTTCCTTCCACCATCGGGGTATGCGCATGAAACTGATCACCGCCATCATCCGACCGTTCAAGCTCGACGAGGTCCGAGAGGCCCTGTCGCAAGCGGGCGTGTCGGGTATCACTGTCACTGAGGTCAAGGGCTTCGGACGGCAAAAAGGACATACCGAGCTGTATCGCGGCGCGGAGTATGTCGTCGATTTCCTGCCCAAGATCAAGATCGAGACCGTCGTGACCGACGAGCGCCTGGAAGCCGTTGTCGAGGCGATCCAGACCGCTGCCGGCACCGGCAAGATCGGCGATGGCAAGATCTTCGTTACCGCGATCGAACAGGTCGTGCGGATCCGCACTGGCGAAATCGGCGCTGACGCGCTCTAACCCCCGGAGTCCTTTATGAAGACAGGTCTTTTTGCCGGGTGGAAGGCCCGGTTGCGTATCGTATGCATGCTCATGCTGTTGAGCGTGCTGGCCGTGGGCGCCGGTATCGGCACCGCCCACGCACAGGAAGCTGCACAGACCACGCCGGTGCCTACCGAAGCGGTCACCACCGAGCCGCTTGCCGATGCCCAGCCCGCACCGGCACCCGCCGAAGCGGAAGCCGCCGCGCCCAGCTACGACCATGGCGACGTGGCGTGGATGCTGACGTCCACGCTGCTGGTGCTGTTGATGGTGGTGCCGGGCCTGGCGTTGTTCTACGGCGGCCTGGTGCGTTCCAAGAACGTGCTGTCGGTGCTGATCCAGGTGCTGGTGGTGTTCTCGCTGGTGCTGATCCTGTGGGTCTTCTATGGCTACAGCGCAGTATTCACCGAAGCCAATGCCTTCTTCGGCTCGTTCACCGAGCGCGCGTTCCTGAAGGGCTTCACCCCTGACTCGGTGGGCAATACCCCGATCGCCGGCCTGCCCGACTTGCTGTTCGTCGCGTTCCAGTCGACCTTCGCCGGCATCACCACCGCGCTGATCGTCGGTGCCTTTGCCGAGCGCATCAAGTTCAAGGCGGTGCTGCTGTTCTCCGCGCTGTGGTTCACCTTCAGCTACATCCCGATGGCCCACATCGTATGGGGCGGCGGCTACCTGGCCGAACTCGGCGCGATCGACTTCGCCGGTGGCACCGTGGTTCACATCAACGCCGGTGTGGCCGGCCTGGTGGGCGCGTACTTCGTCGGCAAGCGGATGGGCTTTGGCCAGTCCGCACTGAAGCCGCACAGCGTGCCGTTCACCTATATCGGCGCAATGCTGCTGTGGGTCGGATGGTTCGGCTTCAATGCCGGTTCCGCTGCCGCCGCCGACACCGTCGCCGCGCTGGCCTTCATCAACACCATCCTGGCCACGGCCGCGGCGGTGCTGGGCTGGACGCTGGTAGAGGCGGTCACCAAGGGCAAGCCGTCGGCACTGGGTGCAGCATCGGGCGCTGTCGCCGGCCTGGTCGGCATTACCCCGGCCTGCGGCACCGTGGGTCCGCTGGGCGCAATCGTGATCGGCCTGGCGGCCGGCGTCATCTGTGTGTGGGGCGTGACCGGGTTGAAGAAGCTGCTCAAGGTCGATGACACCGCCGATGTGTTCGGCGTGCATGGCGTCGGCGGCATCGTCGGTGCGCTGCTGACCGGTGTGTTCAGTTCGGCTTCGCTGGGCGGCACCAAGGCGGACCTGGACATCGGTCACCAGGTATGGGTGCAGCTGGTCAGTGTCGGTTTCACCGTCGTCTGGTGCGCCGTGGTCACCGTGGTCGCGCTGTTGATCACCAAGCTGGTGTTCGGCCTGCGCGTCAACGAGGATGCCGAGCGCGAAGGTCTGGACATCACTTCGCACGGCGAATCGGCGTACGAGTCGTAATGGCACGGTCGGTCCGCGGCAATCGCCGCGGACCGACGCCGAGTGCAGCAATGCCTGAAGCTAGACGTTGCATTGGAACCTGCGGGAGGCGGCGCGTTGGATTCACGCCGCCATCGAGGGCAGTCACGCCCGAGAGCCCCGACCCTACAACGATGTCCCGAAGCGGGCCGGCCGGCGTGTGCGCCGCGACCACCGCAGCGTGGCGAGGTATGTTTCCATGATCTGCGGGTACCCAGCATCGCCGACACTGTCGGTGGCATGCTCAGGCGTTCCATGGTCCTCCGATCACGGGGGCGCCCCTGGTAACCCGGATACCAATATTCGCAACCCGTGCCGGTCGCTGTGGCCCAACGGGTGCAAGCCGGGCGCTGATCGTCATGCCCGCTCACAACGGCCGCTGGGCCAAGTACGTTCAGCTAGTGCGGCGGCGCTTTGCACTACATTGGTGCAATGTCGATGACGGTCGCCCTCCCCTCCCTCGAGAACCTGGGTACGCCGGTCGCCTGGACCGATGGCGAAGGCCGCGTGCAAGGAGTCAATCCGGCGTTCGCACGCTGGTTGGGAGTCAGTGCCCGGCGCTTGCAGGGCCAGCCGCTGGCCGCGCTGGAAATCCAGAGCGATGCGCTGGCGCGGTTTTTGCTCAACGACGAGCGCGATGTGCTGCGCCTGCATCGCCTGGCGATCGGCCTGCCCGGCGAACCGCCGCGATTTGCCGAAGGCTGGTTGTCGCGGCTGGACGAAGGCGGCTGGTTGCTGGAAGCGCATCCGGTCGATGAATTCCCCGCGCTCGATCCCACCCACGCGCTGCCCAACGCGCTCAGCGCGGCGCTCAAAGGACTGGCACACGAACTGCGCAATCCGCTGGCCGGGCTCAAGGGCGCGGCGCAGCTGCTGGCACGCAGGGCGGCGCATCGCGACGAGGACGAGCGCGAACTGATCGAGCTGATCGGTGCCGAGATCGAACGCCTCAATACCTTGCTTGAGCGGCTGCTGTCGCCGTCGCCGTTGCGCCCGCATGAAGGGCTGAACATCCATGCAGTGCTCGAACGCGTATTGCGCCTGGCCGAAAGCGAAGGCGGCTGGTCGGTACGGTTGCAGCGTGACTACGATCCGAGCATCCCCGAGATCCTTGGCGACGCCGATCGCCTCACCCAGGCGGTATGGAACCTGGTCCGCAACGCGATCCAGGCCGGGGCTACGCGGGTCACGCTGCGCACCCGCGTCGAGCACGGCCAGCGTATCCGCGACCAGGTGCATACGATGTCGCTTCGCCTGGAAATCATCGACGACGGCGGCGGCGTGCCCGAGGAACTGGCCGAGCACCTGTTCCTGCCGCTGGTCAGCGGCCGCGCCGAGGGCAGCGGCCTGGGGCTGGCGCTGGCACAGCAGGTCGCGCGCGAGCATCACGGCACCCTGACCTATCGCTCGCGCCCCGGCCACACCGTTTTCACTCTGCTGCTGCCTCAGTTGGCCGCCGAACACGAAAAGGAGCATTTGTATGGTTGAGGCCGAGCTGGGTTCACAGCGCATCTGGGTGGTCGACGACGACCGCTCGGTACGGTTCGTACTGTCCACGGCTTTGCGCGACGCCGGCTACGCGGTGGATGGCTTCGACAGCGCTGCCTCGGCGTTGCAGGCGCTGGCGGTACGCCCGACGCCCGACCTGCTGTTCACCGATGTACGCATGCCTGGCGACGACGGCCTGACCCTGCTCGACAAGCTGAAGTCCAAGCACCCGCAACTGCCGGTGATCGTGATGTCGGCCTATACCGACGTCGCCAGCACCGCCGGTGCGTTCCGTGGCGGTGCCCACGAATTCCTGTCCAAGCCGTTCGACCTGGACGATGCGGTGGCGCTGGCCGCGCGCGCCCTGCCCGAGGGCGATGTCGAGGCGCCGGCAACTCCGGCGCCGCCGGCCGAGGGGTCCGGTGCGCTGATCGGCGACACTCCGGCGATGCGCGCGCTGTTCCGTGCGATCGGACGGCTGGCGCAGGCGCCGCTGTCGGTGCTGATCAATGGCGAGACCGGCACCGGCAAGGAACTGGTTGCGCGCGCGCTGCACAACGAATCGCCGCGTGCGCGCAAACCCTTCGTGGCGCTCAATACTGCCGCGATCCCGGCTGAATTGCTGGAGAGCGAGTTGTTCGGGCACGAGGCCGGCGCGTTCACCGGCGCGGCCAAGCGCCACATCGGCCGGTTCGAACAGGCGGATGGAGGCACGCTGTTTCTCGACGAAATCGGCGACATGCCATTGCCGTTGCAGACCCGCCTGTTGCGCGTGCTGGCCGAGAACGAATTCTTCCGCGTCGGCGGCCGCGAGCTGATCCGCGTCAACGTGCGTGTGATCGCGGCCACTCACCAGGATCTGGATACGTTGGTCGAGCAGGGGCGCTTTCGCGCCGATCTGCTGCATCGCCTGGACGTGGTGCGGCTGCAACTGCCGCCGCTGCGCGAACGCCGCGCCGATCTCGCACACCTGGCCGAGAACTTCCTGGCGACGGCGGCACGCAAATTGGACATGGTCTCCAAGCGATTGTCGCCGGCCGCACTGGAGGCGCTGCGCCAGCACGACTGGCCGGGCAACGTGCGCGAACTGGAGAACGTGTGCTGGCGGCTGGCGGCGCTGGCCACCGCCGATACCATCGATGCGGTCGATGTCGAGTCGGCGTTGGCACGCGGCGGCCGGCGCGGCCGCGCCGCCCGCGCCGAGGGCCGGTGGGACGAGCTGCTGTCGAACTGGGCCGAACAACGCCTGGCCGAAGGTGCGCAAGGCCTGCATGCCGAAGCACGCGAGCGCCTGGACAGGGTCTTGCTGGAAGTCGCACTGCAATTTACCCAGGGACGCCGTGCCGAAGCCGCGGCCCGTCTCGGCGTCGGCCGCAACACGGTCACGCGCAAGCTCGGCCCGGGGCGTCGGCGGCGCTGATCGTGCGGCTCCAGGCTTCGCGTTAGACTCCAGGCGCAGCGCCGCCGCCTTCATCGGGCCTGCACGGCCGCTCGCCTAGTTTCCGGAGCTGAGGACGACATAGATGCATTACAGCAGGTTGTGTGCCATGACAGCGAGCGCGGTTATCGCGCTGGCGGGTTGCAGCAGCGCGCCGCCCGCGCCGCCACCGCCGCCGCCTCAGGCCGTAGCGGCGGTCTCCAGCGTACAGCGCGCCGAAGCGGCATTGGCTTCGGCGTCGGGCAGTCTGGTCAGTGGCCGGGTAGTGCTGCTGCCGGCAATGCAGGGCGTTCGCATCACCGGCACCGTGGGTGGCCTGCGCGCCGGCGGCAGCTTCGGTTTCCACGTGCATGAGCGTGGCGATTGCAGCGCAGCCGACGCCAGCAGCGCCGGCGCCCATTTCAACCCCGGCTCGGCCGCGCACGGTCGCGCCGGTCCCGGCGCGCACCACCTGGGCGACATGGACAACCTGCGCGCCGATGGCGAAGGTGTGGTGCAGGTCGATCTGGTCCTGCAAGGCGCTGCGCTCGGCGGCGGCGCTGCCAATGACATTCTCGGCAAGGCACTTATCGTCCATGCCGATGCGGACGACTACCGCAGCCAACCCAGCGGCAATGCCGGCGCGCGGTTGGCCTGCGGGGTGATCCGCGCAGCCAGCCGCTGACCACTCAAGCGTTGAATCACGGGCCACCTGGCCCGACCGCCAATTACGGCACGCATGATCGAGGAGAAACCGATGCGCATTCTTCCCACCACCCTGTTCATTGCCATTGCACTGGCGACGGCTGCCTGCAAGCGCGAAGAGCCAGCAGCGGAAGCGCCGCCGGCCGATGCAGCGGCCGCCGAGCATGCCGAAGGCCACAGCCCCGCTGCTGCCGCACCGGCCGGGGCCGACCTGCCGGCGCCTACCACCGCCACGGCCCTGCTCAATCCCACCCAGGGCAATGAGGTCAAGGGCAGCGTCAGCTTCAAGGTGGTCGACGGCGCGCTGCGCGTCACTGGCCAGCTCAGCGGCCTCAAGCCGGATACCGAGCACGGCTTCCACATTCACGAGAAGGGCGATTGCAGCGCGGCAGACGGCAGCAGTGCCGGTGGCCACTTCAACCCGGCCCAGAGCAACCATGGCGCCGTGAACAGCGATCCCCACCACGGCGGCGACATGCCCAACATCAAGGC
>JAATFS010000181.1 GCA_015655035.1 Lysobacterales bacterium
GCGGGCCTGGCGTTCGAGCATCGACGCGAAAACCCGCTGCTCGATACCCACTGGCTGTTCAGTGTGGGCTTCTTCAACTTCGCTTTTTCGCTGCTGCTGGTGCGCATGCTGCTCAGCGAGCAACCGTTCGGGTCCACCGGCCTGCTGACGACGCTCGGCTTCGGTCCCGAGCAGATGCGCGCGCTGTACGGCGTGGTGCTATTGGCCACCCTGGCCGGCGTGCTGGTGGGTGCGTTCAGCCTGCTGATCTCCAACAAGCTGGTCATGGTCCAGTTGCTGGTGTCGCTGGTGCTGATCGCCGTGGGCGCCTTCATGGATGCCCACGCCAGCATCGATACCCATCCGCTCAACCTCTACCTGAGCCAGGCGCTGCTGAGTTTCTCCGGCGCGATGTTCATGGGCGCGGCGGTGATCATCGGCATCGGCCATCTGGTGGCGCGCGGCCTGCAATCGATCGTCACCTTCGCGGTGATGTTCGGCGTCACCCAGATCCTGGGCGGGCAGCTCGGCGCGGCGATCCTGTCGACCTTCCAGGCCATGCGCATGCAGCACCACCTGGCCTACCTGTCCGAAGGCGTCGCCATTGGCGATGCGCAGGCCGCTGCCGCGGTGCAGGCCTACGGCGGCGTTGCGGGCCTGGCGCAGCAGGCCAGCCAGCAAGCCAGCATCCTGGCCTTCAACGATGTGTTCCTGTTGATCGGCGGCTTCGCCGTGCTGCAGCTGCTGGTCAACATCGCCGAGATGGTCTGGCAATCGATCAAGCGCAAGAACGCGCCTCCCCCCCAACCCGCCGCTGGCAACGCCAGCGCAGCCGCCCCCGTCTGACGGATGACCCCATGAGCCAGAACACTCCCCCCCGACAACCGCCAAGCGATGGCCAGCGTCCCTCCTCTGTGCAGCAACCGGAAGACCTGGGGCAGGCAGAGGCACAGGGACCGGCGCCGCCGCCGGGTCCCGCGCAAGCCACGCCCCCGGAAAAGAAGAAGCCCAGCCGTCGCCTGGCCATCGGCATCGGCCTGCTGTCGATCGCGGCGGTGCTGCTGGTGCTGTTCGCCTGGCGGCTGCCGCCGTTCGCCTCGTCGTACGAGCGCACCGAGAACGCCTACGTGCGCGGCCAGGTGGCGACGATCTCGCCGCAGGTCAGTGGCTATGTGACCGAGGTGCTGGTCGGCGACTTCGAGAATGTCGTCGAGGGCCAGGCGCTGTTCCGCGTCGACGACCGCATCTATCGCCAGCGCCTGGAGCAGGCGCGTGCAAGCCTGGCCACCAGCGAGGCCGATCTGGCCAACCTGGCGCAGACGGGGGCCTCGCGCCTGGCCACGGTAGGCTCGCGCGACGCCGAGCTGGCCTCCGCGCGCGCGCAACGGGTCCGGGCCGAGGCCGACATGTCCCGCGTGGCCGAACTGGCCCGCGATGGTTCGCTGTCCATCCGCGAGCGCGACGAGGCCGAGGCCGCGTTGCGCGTGGCACGCGCCGGCGTCAAGCAGGCCGAGGCGGCACGGGAAGTGTCGCGCCAGGATGTGCGCACCGTGGACGTTTCGCGGCAGAGTCTCGAGGCTGCAGTCGCATCGGCCCGGGCAGCGGTCCGGCTGGCCGAGATCGACCTGGCCAACACCGTCATCAGCGCGCCCGAGGCCGGGCAACTGAGCCAGGTGGGCACGCGGCGCGGCCAGTACGTGAGCGCAGGTACGCAACTGGTGTCGCTGGTGCCGCCACGGCTGTGGGTCATCGCCAGCTACAAGGAACGGCAGACCGGCCGCATGCAGGTAGGGCAGAAGGCGGTCGTCACCGTCGATGCGCTGGGTGACCAAAGCTTCACCGGTCGCTTGCAGCACATTTCGCCCGCCACCGGTTCGGAGTTCGCGGTATTGCCCGCTCAGAATGCCACCGGCAACTTCACCAAGGTGGCCCAGCGGCTGCCGGTGCGGATCGTGCTGGACGCCAACCAGGAGCAATTGCAGCGCCTGCGCCCGGGCATGTCCGTGGTCGCACACGTGGACACCACCGGTCGCGCGCAGGAGCAGCCATGATGCGTCGCCCGCTCGCCGTCGGCGTGCTCGCGCTGGCGTTGTCTGGCTGCGCCACGGCACCGCCACCGCGCACCGATGCGCTGGCCGCGACACCGCCGCAGTGGCGGGCGCAGTTGCCGGCCGCAGCGTCCATCGTGGAGGCCGGCTGGTGGCGCGCCTTCGGCGATCCGCGGCTGACCACGGCGATCGAGCGCGCGTTGGCAGGCAACACGGATCTGGCGGTGGCGCAGGCGCGGGTGCGCGAAGCGGAGGCGTTGGCCGTGCAGGCGCGCTCGGCGCTGTTGCCGACGTTGACCGGTTCGGTCGCCGCGCAGGAGGCCCGCAGCCTGAATGCCGCGAGCGGCCAGCCTGCCACCGTCACGACGGTCCAGCCACAGCTGCAGGTCGCCTATGAGGTCGATCTGTGGGGGCGGGTCCGCGCCGCCAACAACGCGGCACGTGCCGCGCTGCAGGCCAGCCGCTACGGCAGCGACGCCGCAGCATTGTCGGTTGCCGCCGCCACCGCGCGCGCCTACGTGCAACTGCTGTCGCTCGACGCCCAGTTCGAGATCGCGCGCGGCACCCTGGTATCGCGCAACGAGTCGCTGCGGGTTGCCGCACGCCGCGCCGAAACCGGCTACACCTCGCAACTGGAGCTGGCCCAGGCGCAGGCCGAGCAGCGCGCCGCCGCCCAGCGGGTTCCGGCGCTGGAGTTGGCCGTCCGCCAGCAGGAGAACGCATTGCGGCTGTTGACCGGCGAACTGCCGGGACCGGTCGCGCGCGGGCGCTTCGACGCATTGGCAATTCCGGCGCCCACGCCCGGCCTGCCTTCCAGCCTGCTGGCACGCCGTCCCGACATCGCCCAGAGCGAAGCGGAACTGGCATCGGCCGATGCCAACTTCGCCTCCGAGCGGGCCGCGCTGCTGCCGCAAGTGGACCTGACCGCATCGATCGGGCGCTTGTTCGTCCAGCAGATCGATCCAGTCTCGGTCTGGAGCCTCGGCGGCAGCCTGCTCGCGCCGCTGTTCAACGGCGGTCGCCTGGCCGCCCAGGCCGACGCGGCCGAAGCGCAGCGCGACCAGGCGGCGCAGGCCTATCGCGCCGTGGTGTTGAACGCTTTTTCGGAAACGGAGAATGCACTGGAAGGCGTGGTTCGCCTGCAGCGCCAATCGGACGAGGCCAGCGCCCAGCGCGCCGCCGTCGCCGAGGCGCTCAAGCACGCGCGCAACCGTTATCGCGCCGGCTATGCCTCTTACCTGGAGGAGCTGGATGCGCAGCGCGGCCTGTACAACGCGGAAGTGGAGCTGATCCAGCTGCGTCAAAGCCGCTTGCTCAACACCGTCGCGCTCTACCAGGCGCTTGGCGGTGGCTGGAACGTGCCTGCGCAGTGACGGCTGGACAGTGATGGCGGCGCCGCGCTGGAGATGGGCGGTGTCTGCCGCCGGTTGAGCCGATCCGTTGCAGGCCCGCCGGCCGCGTGGCGGAACGGTCGCACCCATCGCCTGTGACGCAAACACAGCGTGGCCAACGCGCAGATGCCAGAATTCGCCGATGTCCGATTCGCCCGCCACTGCCGTGCCCGCCCTGGTCGATCGCGCCGTCGAGCGCCTGCGCCAGGCGCTGTTGCCGGACCAGGCATGGCCCGGCGCGGCGTTCGAGTCATTGCTGCGCCGCGCTGCGCTGGCCAGCGACTTCCTGGTCGACACCCTGGCGCGCCAGCCATCGCTGATCGCCCACTTCGCCCAGCCCGATCCCGCACCGCTGGCTCAGCCGCAGCTCGATCCCGGGCAGCCAGGGGCGTGGCCGGCGCAGCTGCGTCGCTACCGCGCCGCCGAATCGGCGCGGCTGGTCTGGCGCGACGTGGCTGGCCTGGACGACGTGGACGCCACCCTGGCTGGCAGCACCCGCCTGGCCGAGACCTGCCTGGCGCTGGCGTTGACCGCGCTGGAGCGGCAATTCCAGCAGCGTCACGGGCAGGTACTCGCCGCCGACGGCAGTGTGCAGCGGCTGGTGGTGTTCGGCCTGGGCAAGCTCGGTGGCGGCGAGCTGAATTTTTCCTCCGACGTCGACCTGGTCTACGCCTATCCGCAAGCCGGCCAGTCCAATGGCGCGCGCCCCCTTGCCGCCGAAGAATATTTCGCGCGGCTCGGCCAGCAACTGGCGCGGCTGCTCGACGAGACCACCGCCGACGGCTTCTGCCATCGCGTGGACTTGCGCCTGCGTCCATTCGGCAGCGCCGGCCGGGTGGCGCTGCCGTTCGCCGGAATGGACCACTACTTCCAGCGCGAAGGTCGCGACTGGGAGCGCTACGCATGGCTGAAAGCGCGCGCGGTGGCCGGCGACAGCGAGGCTGGCGAATGCTGGTTGCAGACACTGCGACCCTTCGTCTATCGCCGCTACCTGGAC
>JAATFS010000388.1 GCA_015655035.1 Lysobacterales bacterium
GAATTCGTGCGCAAGCACGACCTCATGACCCTGCCCGACTCGCCAGTGGACATCATCCTGATGCCCGAATTCCAGCGCGGCGTGGCGGTGGCCTATTGCGATTCGCCCGGCCCGCTCGACAAGAACCTGAAGACCTTCTACGCGGTATCGCCGATCCCCGACGATTGGAACGAAAAACAGGTCGACTCGTTCCTGCGCGAGTACAACAGCCGCATGATCCATCTGCTGAGCATCCACGAGGGCACACCCGGCCACTACCTGGAGGGCTGGCATTCGTCCAAGTTCCCTTCCACGCTGCGCGCGGTGCTGCGCTCTGGCATGTTCGCCGAAGGCTGGGCGGTCTATACCGAACGCATGATGCAGGAACAGGGCTACCTGGATAACGACCCGCTGTTCCATCTGGTGCAGCTGAAGTTCTACCTGCGCACCATTGCCAACGCCATCCTCGACCAGGGCGTGCACGTGGACGGCTGGGACCGCGACAAGGCGATGCACCTGATGACCCACGACGCGTTCCAGCAGGAAAGCGAAGCCGCCGGCAAGTGGGTACGCGCGCAGCTGGGCTCGGCGCAGTTGCCGACCTATTTCGTCGGCCTGCAGGAACATCTGGATACGCGCGAGGCGGTACAAGCCAAACGTGGCGATACGTTCAAGTTGAAGGCCTACCACGACCAGGTGCTGTCCTATGGCGCCCCGCCCGTGCGCTTCGTCCGCGAGCTGATGCTGGACCAGCTGATCCAGTGATACCGCGCCGGTGCGCATGCAGCCCGCATGCGCACCGGCCCTCAATGCTGCTTCAACCGGCATCCGCCGCCACGAACCCGCCGGTCTGGCGCGCCCACAGCCGGGCGTACAGGCCGCCGTGCGCGACCAGTTCGGCATGCGTCCCGGTTTCAACGATACGACCCTGGTCCATCACCACCAGCCGGTCCATCCGCGCGATGGTCGAAAGCCGGTGGGCGATCGCGATCACGGTCTTGTTGGCCATCAACTCGTCCAGGCTTTCCTGGATAGCCGCCTCGACTTCCGAATCCAGCGCGGAGGTCGCCTCGTCCAGCACCAGGATCGGCGCGTCCTTGAGCAGCACCCGCGCGATGGCGATGCGCTGGCGCTGGCCACCGGACAGCTTGACCCCCCGTTCGCCGACATGCGCCGCATAGCCTTGGCGCCCTTCGGCATCCACCAACTGCTCGATGAAGCTGTCGGCACGCGCCTTGCGCACGGCGTGCTGCAACTGCGCTTCGCTGGCGTCGGGGCGGCCATACAGCAGGTTGTCGCGAATCGAGCGGTGCAGCAGCGAGGTGTCCTGGGTGACCAGGCCAATCTGCGTGCGCAGGCTTTCCTGGGTGACCTGGGCGATATCCTGGCCGTCGATGAGGACGCGTCCGCTCTCCAGGTCGTATAGCCGCAGCAGCACGTTGACCAAGGTGGATTTGCCAGCACCCGATGGACCGACCAAGCCGATCTTCTCGCCGGGCCGCACCTTCAGGTCGAGCCCGGCGATGACCCCGTTGCGCTTGCCGTAGTGGAAGTGGATGGCCTGGAAATCCACCTCGCCGCGCGTGACCTGCAATGCCTGCGCATCCGGCGCATCGTGCACCTCGATCGGCTGGGCGATGCTCTGCATGCCGTCCTGCACCGCGCCGATATCCTCGAAGATGCTGTTGACCGTCCACATGATCCAGCCGGACATGTTGTGGATGCGGATCACCAGCCCGGTGGCCACGGTAATCGCCCCCACCGTGATCTGCCCACGGTTCCACAGCCACAGCGCTAGCGCGCCGGTGCCCACGATCAGGAAGCCATTGGCGATCGCGATCGAGGTATCCATCGCGGTGGTGACCCGGGTCTGGCCACGATGCTTGACCGCCAGTTCTTCAATCGCCTCGCGCACATAGGCCTCTTCGCCGCGTGCATGCGCGAACAGCTTGAGCGTGGAGATGTTGGTGTAGCCGTCCACGATCCGCCCCATCGCCTTGGAGCGCGCATCCGAGGCGATCCACGCCCGCGTCTTCATCCGCGGCACGAAATACCCCATCAACCCGGCGTACACCACCAGCCAGACCAGCAGCGGCGCGGTCAGCCACGGATCGGCCTGCGAGAACAGCCACAACGCGCTGCCGGTGTAGACCACGATGTACCAGAGCGCATCGATCATCTGCACAGCGGATTCTCGCAGCGAACTTCCGGTCTGCATCACCCGATTGGCGATGCGTCCGGCGAAATCCTTGTGAAAGAACGCCAGGCTCTGCCTTACCACATAGCTGTGCATCAGCCAGCGCGTGCGGTTGCTCAGTCCCGGCACGATCGCCTGGTTGACCAGCAGGTTGTGCAACGCGACCAGCAGCGGCCGCGCCACCAGCGTGATGCCGGCCATCCAGATAAGTTCGCCCGCATGACGCCGGAAAAAATCCGGACCCGGCCGTTCGGCCACCATATCGACGATGCGGCCGAGGAAGTCGAACATCGCTACCTC
>JAATFS010000387.1 GCA_015655035.1 Lysobacterales bacterium
CCTCGGTGCCGCCGCAGGGCGGGCGCAAGCATCCGCAGCAGGAATTCCTGCAGGTGGACACCAAGAACATCCTGTTCATCTGCGGCGGTGCGTTTGCCGGCCTGGACAAGGTGATCCAGCAGCGTTCCAACGATTCCGGCGGCATCGGGTTCGGTGCCAAGGTCAAGAGCAGCGAGCGCAAGCAGGAAGTCGGCAAGATTCTGGCCGAGGTGGAGCCGGAGGATCTGATCAAGTTTGGCCTGATCCCCGAGTTTGTCGGCCGCCTGCCGGTGGTTGCCACACTCGAAGAGCTCGACGAGCCGGCGCTGATCAAGATCCTCACCGAGCCCAAGAACGCCATCACCAAGCAGTTCAAGAAGCTGTTCGAGATGGAAGGCGTGGAACTGGAGTTCCGTCCGGACGCACTGCTGGCGATCGCCAAGAAGGCGCTCAAGCGCAAGACCGGCGCGCGTGGTCTGCGTACCATCGTCGAGTCGGTGTTGCTGGATACCATGTACGAGCTTCCTTCGCAGGAGAACGTGAGCAAGGTGGTGGTGGACGAGTCGGTGATCGAGCACAAGTCCGAGCCATACCTGATCTACCAGACGCCGCCGGCTCCGGCCAAGGCTGCCTCGGGCGATTGACCCCGTTCAGCCCGCGGCGGGATTTCATAACCCTCTGAGGTCTAAAGGGTTTCAAGAATCCTCTTGCAACGCTTCGCCGATGGCCCCATAACGGGGCCATCGGCATTTTAGATGCCTGCGAAATTCCCAAATTCCTGCGGAGCGCCCATGGCCCAGTCCCCCTTAGAAGTCCTAGATCTGCCGGTGTTGCCGCTGCGCGACGTGGTGGTGTTCCCGCATATGGTCATCCCCCTGTTCGTTGGCCGCGACAAGTCGATGCGCGCGCTGGAAAAGGCCATGGAGGCGGATAAGCGCATTCTGCTGGTCGCGCAGAAGTCTGCCGAGACCGATGACCCGGCGGCCGCCGATCTGTATACGGTGGGCACGCTGGCGCAGGTATTGCAGCTGCTGAAGTTGCCGGACGGCACCATCAAGGTGCTGGTGGAAGGTCTGTCGCGCGTGAACGTGGACAAGGTTGTCGAACAGGACGGCGCCCTGCAAGGGCGCGGCAGCGAGATTGCCTCCAGCGATGCGCGCGAAGCGCGCGAGGTCGAGGCGGTCGCGCGTTCGCTGATGTCGCTGTTCGAGCAATACGTCAAGACCAATCGCAAGCTGCCGCCGGAGTTGTTGCAGACACTGGCCGGCATCGACGAACCGGGCCGCCTGGCCGATACCATCGCCGCCCATATCGGTGTGCGCCTGGCCGATAAGCAGCGCCTGCTCGAGACCACCGAGATCGGTGAGCGGCTGGAGATGCTGGTCGGTCTGGTGGACGGCGAGATCGACGTACAGCAGCTGGAAAAGCGCATTCGCGGCCGGGTCAAGTCGCAGATGGAGAAGAGCCAGCGCGAGTACTACCTCAACGAACAGATGAAGGCGATCCAGAAGGAGCTGGGCGATCTCGATGACGTGCCGGGCGAGCTGGAGGAACTGGCGCGAAAGGTCGCCGAGGCCGGAATGCCCAAGGCGGTGGAAACCAAGGCCAAGGCCGAGCTCAACAAGCTCAAGCAGATGTCGCCGATGTCGGCGGAAGCTGCGGTGGTGCGCAACTATCTGGACTGGCTGCTGGGCGTGCCTTGGAAGAAGCGCAGCAAGGTGCGCAAGGACCTGAAGGTCGCGCAGGACACCCTGGATTCCGATCACTACGGATTGGACAAGGTGAAGGACCGTATTCTTGAATACCTCGCAGTGCAGTCGCGGGTGAAGCAGATGAAGGGGCCGATCCTGTGCCTGGTCGGTCCGCCGGGCGTGGGCAAGACGTCGCTTGGCCAGTCGATCGCCAAGGCCACCAATCGCAAGTTCGTGCGCATGTCGCTCGGCGGTGTCCGCGACGAGGCCGAGATTCGCGGCCATCGCCGGACCTATGTCGGCTCGATGCCGGGCCGGATCGTGCAGAACCTCAACAAGGTCGGCACCAAGAATCCGCTGTTCGTGCTGGATGAAATCGACAAGATGTCGATGGATTTCCGCGGCGATCCAGCGTCGGCGTTGCTGGAAGTGCTGGACCCCGAGCAGAACAACGCGTTCAACGATCACTATCTGGAAGTGGACCTGGACCTGTCCGAAGTGATGTTCGTGGCCACGTCCAACTCGCTCAACATTCCCGGCCCGCTGCTGGACCGCATGGAAGTGATCCGCATCCCCGGCTACACCGAGGACGAGAAGCTCAACATCGCCACGCGCTACCTGGTGCGCAAGCAGCTCAAGGCCAATGGGCTGGCGGCTGAGGAACTGGCCGTTGCCGAGGATGCGATCCGCGACATCGTGCGTTACTACACGCGCGAATCCGGCGTGCGCAACCTCGAGCGCGAGATCGCCAAGATCTGCCGCAAGGTGGTGAAGGAAATCGCGCTGGCCGGCCCGCAGCCGGTAGCGGCAGCGAAGAAGGCCGGTACCAAGAAATCCAAGCCGCTGGTGTCGGTCAACTCGAAGAATCTGGAAAAGTACCTGGGCGTCCGTCGTTTCGACTTCGGTCGCGCCGAGGAGCAGAACGAGGTGGGTCTGGTCACCGGGTTGGCATGGACCGAAGTCGGCGGCGATCTGTTGCAGATCGAATCGACCCTGGTTCCGGGCAAGGGACAGCTGATCCTGACCGGCCAGCTTGGCAACGTGATGAAGGAATCGGCGTCTGCCGCGTTGTCAGTGGTGCGTTCGCGCGCGGTGCAGCTCGGCATCGATGCCGACTTCCTGCAGAAGCAGGACGTCCATCTGCACGTGCCGGATGGCGCCACGCCGAAGGATGGTCCCAGTGCCGGCATCGCGATGGTCACCTCGCTGGTGTCGATGCTGACCAAGGTGCCGGTGCGTTCAGAGGTGGCAATGACCGGCGAGATCACCTTGCGCGGCCGCGTATCGCCCATCGGCGGACTCAAGGAGAAGCTGCTCGCCGCACTTCGTGGCGGCATTACCACCGTGCTGATTCCTGAAGAGAACCGAAAGGACCTGGCGGATATTCCGGCCAATGTGACCCGGGATCTGAAGATCATCCCGGTGAAGTGGATCGACGAGGTGCTGGACCTGGCGCTGCAAAGCCCGCTGACACCGAAGAATGGCAAGGAAAAGCCGCGTAAGGAGCGTCAGCGCGTCACCGTGCGAAGCAAAACCAAAGCATCGCCGGGCGCCCGCGTCAAGCACTGAACGCATGCCCCCAAGCTTAAGCAAAACAGGCCAAAACCCGCGTCGTTATTGGGTTTTGGGTTGCGTGCGCTTGGGGGCGCTGGTATAAATGCACGACTCGCAGGCACCAAAAAAAGTGTGATGTGGCATGCGAAAAAAATGTTGTCGGAATTCATCGTCTGCAAAGAATGAACGCCGATTGTCGATTCCGCGGTACTGACCGCAAAGGGAGTTCTAAGAATGAATAAAACCGAATTGATCGATGGCGTTGCCGCCACTGCTGACATCTCCAAGGCTGAGGCTGGTCGTGCTGTCGACGCGGTCATTGGCGAAATCACCAAGGCCCTCAAGAAGGGCGAAGCCGTGACCCTGGTCGGCTTCGGTACGTTCCAGGTGCGCGAGCGCGCCGAGCGCACCGGCCGCAACCCGAAGACCGGCGACACCATCAAGATCGCTGCTTCGAAGAATCCTGCATTCAAGGCTGGCAAAGCCCTGAAGGATGCCGTAAACTAATCGACTCGCTAGGGTGCTTAGCTCAGCGGTAGAGCGTCTCCCTTACACGGAGAGGGTCGGGGGTTCGAAACCCTCAGCACCCACCAAGCACCGGTAGCAAATGTTTCAAGTGCG
>JAATFS010000449.1 GCA_015655035.1 Lysobacterales bacterium
CATTAAGGGATTGCCCAAGGATATTCCCAGCATTGCATTGAGTGCATACGTGCGCCAGGAAGACCGCGACCAGGCAATGCAGGCAGGCTTCGACGCGCACATGGGCAAACCGCTAGACCCACTGGGCCTGGTGGAACTCATCGAGACCCTTACGCTGGCTGGGCGCAGGGCCACGCGATAGCGCGTCCGGCGCAGCGGACGCAATGCGGGGGACGCCTGACCCAGCGCGCCCCCATTTCCATGCTCCGTTAACTGCGCTTGGCGCGGGCGAATGCCTCGGCCAGTGCGTTATTGGCGGGAGGCGCACTGATTCGCGGCTTCTGTGCGCCGGCACCAGCACCGTTGCCGCGCCCGCCCGCGTCGCGCCGGGCATTGCCAGCGCCACGCGGGTCACGCTCGCTATTGCCATTGCCATTCGCTGCGGCCAGTGCATCGTCCAGGCGCCGGGTCAACGCGATGCGCTTGCGCGCCACGTCCACTTCCAACACCTTGACCTTGACGATGTCGCCGGCCTTCACCACGTCGCGGGGATCCTTGACGTAGGTATCCGACAGCGCACTGATGTGGATCAGACCATCCTGGTGCACGCCAATGTCGACAAAGGCGCCGAACGCCGCCACATTGCTGACCACCCCTTCGAGGACCATGCCCGGGCGCAGGTCCTTGAGTTCTTCCACACCCTCGGCAAAACGCGCGGCCTTGAATTCCGGACGCGGATCGCGGCCAGGCTTTTCCATTTCCTTCAGGATGTCGCGCACGGTAGGCACACCGAACTTCTCGTCGGTGAACAACTCCGGCTTGAGTCCGCGCAAGAAGCTGCCGTCTCCTAGCAACGCCTTGATTGGACGACCGCTGCCGCCGACGATGCGTTCGACCACGGGATAGGCCTCCGGGTGCACCGCCGATGCATCCAGCGGCTCGTCGCCATCGGCAATGCGCAGGAAGCCCGCGCATTGTTCGAAGGTCTTGTCGCCCAGGCGCGGCACCTTCAGCAGGTCCTTGCGGCGCTTGAAAGGCCCGTTGTCGTCGCGATGCCGCACGATATTCTCGGCCACCGTCGACGAAAGACCTGATACCCGCGACAGCAAGGCTGCCGAAGCGGTGTTGACGTGGACGCCAACCGCGTTCACGCAGTCCTCCACGCGCGCATCGAGCGCCTTGGCCAGGCGGTATTGGTCCACATCATGCTGGTACTGGCCGACGCCGATCGCCTTGGGCTCGATCTTGACCAGCTCGGCCAGCGGGTCCTGCAAGCGCCGCGCGATCGAGACCGCTCCTCGCAACGACACGTCCAGGTCAGGGAATTCCTTGGATGCGAACTCCGAAGCCGAGTACACCGATGCCCCGGCCTCGCTGACCACGATCTTCTGCAGCTTGGGATTGCCGCACAACTTGATCACTTCCCCGGCCAGCTTGTCGGTCTCACGGCTGGCGGTGCCGTTTCCGATGGAGATCAATTCCACGTTGTGCTGCTCGCACAGCTTCTTCAGCGTGTGCAGTGACTGATCCCATTGCCGACGAGGTTCGTGGGGGTAGATGGTATCGGTGGCAACCAGCTTTCCGGTGGCATCCACCACTGCCACCTTGCACCCGGTACGGATGCCTGGATCCAGCCCGAGTACGGTCTTCGGCCCGGCCGGCGCGGCCAGCAGCAGATCCTTGAGGTTGTCGCCGAACACCGCGATCGCTTCGGCTTCGGCCTTCTCGCGCGCCTGGTTGAACAGATCCAGCAGCAAATGCATGTGCAGCTTGGCGCGCCAGGTAAGCCGGCAGGCATCCAGCAGCCAGCGATCCGCCGGCCGGCCCTTGTCGGCAATGCCAGCCGCCAGCGCAACCCGGCCTTCCGCATACTGGTGCCCGGCCTCGGCCTCGGCGCCCGGATCAAGATCCAGGTACAGGATTTCCTCGCGCCGCGCGCGGAACAGCGCAAGCAGCCGGTGCGAAGGAATCCGCGCCAGCGATTCGGCATGCTCGAAATAGTCGCGGTATTTTGCGCCAGCCTCTTCCTTGCCCTCGGCCACGCGCGCGCGGATCACGCCTTTTTCGGCCAGCCAGCCGCGCAGCTCGCCGACCAGCGCGGCATCTTCGCCCCAGCGTTCCATCAGGATCGCGCGAGCGCCTTCCAGTGCGGACTTGATATCGGCCACGCCCTTCTCCGCATCGACGAAGCCGGCTGCAAATTCCTCCGGCGCCAGCGAGGGATCGGCCAGCAGGCCGTCGGCCAAGGGCTCGAGACCGGCTTCCCGGGCGATCTGGGCACGCGTGCGGCGCTTGGGCTTGTACGGCAGATAGAGATCTTCCAGCCGGGACTTGGTATCGGCGGCGGCGATTTCCGCACGCAGCTCGTCGCTGAGCTTGCCCTGCTCGGCGATGCTGGACAGCACCGCTGCGCGGCGATCCTCCAATTCCCGCAGATAGGTCAGCCGCGACTCCAGGTTGCGCAGCTGGATGTCGTCCAGGCCACCGGTTACTTCCTTGCGGTAGCGGGCGATGAACGGAACGCTGGCGCCTTCGTCCAGCAAGGCAATGGCGGCGCGGGCTTGAGCGGCCTGGGCGCCGATCTCTTCGGCGATGGTCTGGGCGATCTGCTGGGCGAGCTTGATGTCTTGCATGACTCCACGGCCGCAGCCGCTCATACGGAAAGCCGCATTTTCGCAGCGCAAGCCCGATGCGAAAACCCATTGACAGCGCCGCGCCGACCCAGGCGGCGGCCCCGGTTCAGCGTATCAGCGGCCGAAATGGCCGCTCGCGCGCTCGAGCACACAGCTTTCCTGCATCGATTCCAGCGCCATCACCCGTACCGAGCCGATTTCTTTCAGCGCCAGCACGCGCTGGACATAGATTTCCGGACCGGCCTCGGTCATCGCTCGTGATTTGCGAAAACCATAGGGAACCACGCCCTTGTCACCGTCTTTACTGCCGCCGATGTACAGGACAATCGACATATCTCACCCTTTTTCAGAAGGTCGCGTGCCGCGAGTGGAGGGGAGCTTAGATGGCTACGTGTAAAGGAGCCATGCACGCAGATTAACGGCGTCATTTTGCGTTTGAGTGACCGTTTCCCTGCCTCCTCCGCTCACACCCACGTCACTGCAGGTACGGCCTAAATTCGCTATCTTCGGCTTGGATGGCGTTTATGGACCTGAAAAGTGGCTATCCGTTCTGGTCCATCCGCAATGGCCTCATGCAGGACTATCCAAGACTCGAACAGGACCTGGCCTGCGAGGTCCTGGTCATCGGTGGCGGCATTACCGGCGCACTGATCGCCGATGAGCTGGTACGGCATGGCCACGACGTCGCGGTCATCGAACAACGCGAGATCGGCTGGGGAAGCACCTCGGCCAGCACCGCACTGTTGCAGTACGAGATCGACACGCCGATGGTGGAGCTGGCCAGACGCTACGGCATGGAGGCTGCCGCATTGGCCTATGGTGCCTGCGCCGAGGCGATCAATACCTTGGAGGAGATCGCGCACGGCGTGGGCGATGTCGACTTCAGGCGCAACGCCAGCCTCTACTACGCCAGCCGCAAGCGTGACATCGCCGAACTGCGCGAAGAATTGAGCGCTCGCCAGCAGCACGGGCTGCAGACTCGATGGATCCAACCGGGCCCGCTTTGGTCGGACTACGGCGTGCGTTCTACCGGCGCCATCCTCAGCCAGCAGGCGGCGGGCATGGACCCCTACCGCATGAGTCATTGTCTGTTCGCACGCTGCAAGCAAGCCGGCGCGCGCATCCACGACCGGACCCGCGTAACGGAGTTGAAAGCTGGCAGCCGGCATGTCGACCTGCGCACCGCCGATGATCTGCATATCCGCGCACGCCACGTGGTGATGGCCGGCGGATACGCCAACCAGCAATGGCTATCCGCTGCGGTCGCCCGCAATCGCAGCAGCTATGCCTTCATCACCGATCCGCTGCACGATACGGAAATGGGAGCGCTCAAGCACACCATGATGTGGGAGACCGCCCACCCTTATCTCTATCTGCGCAGCACTGCCGACGGCCGCGTGATCGCCGGCGGCGAAGACGATAGCGTCGACATCCCGCTACGCCGCGACATGCGCGTACTCGGCAAGGCCGTCACCTTGCAGAAGAAGATCGCCAAGGTCATGCCCGATCTGGTGCTGCGTCCGGTCTTCGCTTGGGCCGGTACATTCGCCGAGACCGCAGATGGACTGCCCTTCTTTGGCTCGCATCCGCAGTTGGGGCCTCGCGTGCTGTTCGCCATGGCTTATGGCGGCAATGGCATTACCTACAGCGTGATCGGGGCCGAACTGCTGCGCGCGCAGCTCGAGCGCCGGTATCATTCGCTGTCTGAACTGTTCGGATTCTCGCGAATGAAGTGAAACGTCGGCCACCAACCGGCGCCATGCATCGCGTATTCGTCGGCGGCGCGTTCGAATGGATTGCGCACACTGACTCCGCCGCAGAGCAGATAGGCAGGCAGGAACAGCGGTCCCAGCACCAGGTATTGGTAGACGTGCGCACGCTCATGGTCGCCCAGACGCACCACCGGATGCTGGCACCAGCCGGCCCGGTGGGCATAGGTAATGCAGCACAGGTCCAGCGAGCCGCCCTTGAGCAGGATCACATTGCCCAGTGTCATCGCCCCGCCCGGCCCCCACGGCCAATCGTGGAACACCAGCGCAAGCTCGCGACCGCTCCAACGCGCACGCGCGCCGAAGCATGCCCCCACACCACCCAGCACCAATCCCAGCACGCTATTGGGCAGCGTCCAGAGTGCCCCCAACCACTGCAACGCGCGCAACGGCAGCGACGCGGAACTCAGTCCGCTTCGTTGGGAATCAGCAGCCACAGGATCAGGTAAGCCAGAATGCCGGGGAACGCCGCAGAGGCGATAGAAACGATCACGTAGATCACGCGCAACAGCGTCGAATTCCAACCGAAGCGGTGCGCAATCCCGCCCACGACACCGGCAAGCATTCGATCGTTGACAGAACGGGATAGGGTTTGCGAACGTGGCTGATTCATGGTGTCGGCTCCTTGAGCGTGAGTCGCAGTGTAGTCAGTGTAACCAGGACGGATTGTGATGGCGAAAATCGTCCGGCCACGCCAAGCACGCGGCAATTCGACGGCGCCATTGCCAAACCAAACGACGGGTCAGCCTGGAGAACCTGACCGCTCCGACAGCCATTGATGGATAGCCGTCGGCACCTCTCGCTGAGCGCGTCCGGAGACATAGATTCCGATATGGCCACCGCGAAAGCTGACCTCGGTGTAGTCATCGCTACCGACCAGGGCGCCAAGTGCACGGGAAGCGGCCGGGGGCACCAGGTGATCCTGCTCGGCAAAGATATTCAGCACCGGCATATCCAAGGCGCGCAGGTCCACCTTATGACCACCGATGGCCGCCGTTCCCTGCACCAGCCCGTTGCCCTGATAGAACGTCTTGGCGAACTCGCGGAAGGCCTCGCCGGCCAGATCCGGCGAATCGAAGATCCACTTTTCCATGCGCATGAAGTCCTCCAGCGCCCGCTTGTCGTCGAGTATGTCGAGCAGACCGACATATTTCTGCAGATTCAGCCTGAATGGCTTTAGCATCAAGTAGCTGGCATTCATCAGATCCGCCGGGATATTGCCCAGGGTATCCACGAACAGGTCCACATCGATCAAGCGCGCCCAGTTCGACAACATGTTGTCTGGCGTGTGGAAATCCACCGGCGTCACCATGGTGATCAGGTTGCGTACCTTCTCTCGCTGCAATGCCGCGTAGCACAATGAGAAGGTGCCGCCCTGGCAGATGCCGAGCAGGTCGATCGCCGCGCCGCCATGGGTAGCGCGAAGATGATCGATCGCGCCGTCGATGAAGCGCAGCAGGTAGTCCTCCAGCGTGAGGTAGCGCTCGGACCGGTCGGGGTAGCCCCAATCCAGCACATAGACATCTTCCCCCAATGCCAGCAATCCCTGCACCAGCGAGCGGTCGGTTTGCAGGTCGATCATGTAGGGGCGGTTGACCAGCGCGTAGACGATCAGCAGTGGCACCTTGGCAGTGGGCGCCTGCTCGCCCACGAACCGATACAGCGCCACCTTGCCGTCACGCCAGACTTCCTGGCGTTTGGTCGCACCGTAGTTCACGTCCTCGACCCCGGGCAGCACTTTCAGGCCTTCGAGCAGCTTTCGCTGCAACGCCTGCATCTCCTGCAGCAGATCGTCGCCGCTGAATCCTAGTGGCCCTTTCATGGCGATCCCTCCGGCGATCCCTTGCGCGCCCCCTTGGCGGCAGTGCGTGCGGCAGGCTTGCCCGGCGCCTTGTTCGCCGCCTTGTTCGCCGCCTTGGCCCGCACAGGCCCGCGCGGCCCTGGCTGCCGATGGGTCGTCGACGGCCCATCGGCGGCACGCGCCCCGGCCGCAGCATTTGCCGCCGCCATCTTCCGCACCGTTCGCTCGAGTTCGGCGATCCGGCGATGCGCCGTGTCCATTTCCGAACGCGTCGGCATCCCGAAACGCTCGCTGAGTTGCTCGATTTCTAGCTGCAACGCCGCACGCAAACGCATATCGGCATTGGCGAACGCGGCGTAGACCTGACCGAATTCCTCCGACAGCGCAATCGTCGAATAAGCCTCCTCGGCTGCTTCGATCCACAGGTCGAACAAGGCCCGCACGCTGCCCAACTGGCTTCCCGCAGTTTCGTGCTCGGCCAATTTTGCCTCGAATACGCCGAATGCTCGCTCGATCGCCGCCTTCAACTGCCCGGCATAGGCGTGCGCCCGTTCCTGGTAGTCCTGCTGGGCCTTGGCCAGGGCCTGCCAACGCGACTGTTGGTTGCGTCCCAGACCGAAGGCCGGCATTTCCAGCCACTGCGCGTTGTCGGTGTGCCATTTGCCCAGCATCTGCGCCGCTTCCTTCAGCAAGGGATCGAATCCTCCCAGGCTACCGCCGCGCATCGTCCCCAATGCCGAGTGCATGAACGACTCTCCCTGGGCGGACACAGCCCGTCGCCAGGCATCGGCCACCTCGGCACTGGAGCTGTCGCGCCCGGCGAACTGCCTGGCTACCTGCTGCATCAGACCGAACCAGTCCCCGGTCTGATCGCGGAAACGCTCCGCCGTGTCCTGCGCCTGGGAGGTGGTATCGCTGGGCAGCGAACGCGCCCACCAGTCCACCGCCTGGCACCATCCCTCACGCACCGCATCCGGCCCCGGTTGCCCTGGCTGCCCCGCTGCCGGCGCGGCCCCGCCTCCCTGGCGCATGGCCTGGCTCCAGGCATCCCAGTATTTGCGCGCCTGGGCTTCGAAGTCGCCGTTGTCGGAACCGCCTGCCGTCATTACCTGTTCCCGCTCCGCCATTCGGTCCACATGCTACCGCCACGCTCCCCGATCCGGCTCACGGCTTGGGGATGCGCAGCGTCTTGCTGATCATCAACGAGCCCGAGACGGCGAACAACAGCACTAGCGGATGCAACTGCCACGGGCCGAGCTGCCACTGCCCCCACCATAGCGCGTCGCCCACGCTGCCCCGGGTCGCGGCCACCACCAGCACGATCACCAGCGCCAGACTGGTCGGGATCGGAGTGCCCTCGAAGTAAGGCACCTTGTCGTCCCCCCCGGCGATTTCCTCGGCGGTCACGTTGTAGCGTGCGAGCCGGCTGACCCCGCAACACACGAAGTAACTCAACACCAACCAGTCCCAGCCGCCCTGCATGCCGCACGCATAGCCCAGCGCGGCCGGTGCCACCCCAAAGGAGATCACGTCAGCCAGCGAATCCAGTTCGCGCCCCAACGTGGACGAGGATTTGCGCCAGCGGGCGACCCGTCCATCCAGGGCATCGAAGATGAATGCCAAGGGGATCAGCGCCATGCCCAGCAACAGATCGCCAAGACGGCCTTCCTGCAGGAAGCGCATCGCCGCGAAGATCGCACCGGTGCCGCAGAACGCATTGGCCAGGGTGAACCAGTCCGCCAGCTGGAAATCGCGCAACATCGAGAAATGGCGTTTCATGCGAACCCTGTCGTGATAAGTCGCTACAGGTTAGCGCGACCGCCCCGCACAGGCGAACGAATAACGCGCCTGGGCTAATCGGGGTACAGCGACCCACTTGACCCGCATCGAGCAGGGCGCTGGTTCGAAGCCCCACCCGGAGAGTCTGGTCTAAAGGCCGCCGCCCGACTGGATGAGGCCGCTAAGGAAGCAACGTCGTGCAAGGCCATGCTCGCGCCCCTGCCCAACGGCGGCTCACCGCAACAGCCAGCATCAGGTGCTGGTCAATTTTTAGCCAGCCCTCTTGACAGCGTTGTGCCACGGGGGCCGATGGCAGTTGTCCACAGACTTGCCCAGATTTCATCCACAGGCCCTGTGGAAAACCGGACGCACGCCACCGCACGCACTGGCGTTTTTTTCACCGCCAACGAATACACCGCTTTCGGATCAACCACTTGAGAGAGTTTTCCACAGGTTTGCCCGGCACGCGTCCACATCCAGTGTGGACAACATCCCGGCGACGCCGTGATCCGCCACGCCGCTAGAGGCGGCGAATCAGACGCGCGAGAACGACCACGACAACATGCGCCCGTCCCGATAGGGCATCACTCCATGGAACGGTCGCGGGTCGTCATCGAACACCAGCGGCAGGAAGTTACGGTCCCCTTCCCACATCGGCAATTCTCCAAGCCTATCGATATCCACCCACTCCAGCGTCCCTTCGGGATTGACGGTCCTGGGTTCTCCACTGAATTCATGGATGACGAATATGAAACCCAGCCAGTCCTCGCCCCGCTTGCCGAAACCCGGCCAACTGAGGGTGCCGCGAAGCTGCATCGCGCCACACTCCACGCCCGCCTCTTCGAGAATTTCGCGGCGCATGCCTGCCAGCACATCCTCATCCCGCTCGACCTTGCCGCCCAGGCCGTTGTATTTGCCCAGATGCGGGTCACCCGCGCGCATGTTGCGATGGATCATCAGCACCTGCTTGCCATCCGGGGACAGCAGGTAGCCCAGGGTGGCGACA
>JAATFS010000295.1 GCA_015655035.1 Lysobacterales bacterium
CGGCCGATCACCTTGCCGTCCTTGCCAACCAGGAACTTCTCGAAGTTCCACAGCACGCCCGGCTGCGGGTTCGGCTCGATACCGAAGCCAGTCAGGCGCTCGCGGAACGGACCCTCGCCCACCGCATCCGGCTGCGCGGCGATCAGCGCGCGGTACAGCGGATGCGTGGCCTCGCCAGTGACCGCGATCTTGGAAAACAGCGGGAACGACACGTCGTAGGTAAGCTGGCAGAACTGCTGGATTTCGCTCTCGCTACCCGGTTCCTGGCCCTTGAAGTCGTTGGCCGGAAAACCCAGCACCTCGAAGCCGGCGGCGCGCTTCTCGCGATAGAGCTTTTCCAATCCTTCGTACTGCGGCGTCAGGCCGCACTTGGAAGCCACGTTGACCACCAGCAGCACCTTGCCGGCGTAATCGCCCAGGCTGGCCGGCTGGCCTTCGATGGTGGTGACGGGAAGGGTGTAGAGGGATTCGGTCATGGCCTGTGTCTTCGCGGTAGGGGCCACAGGGTAGCGCGTGAAGCTCGCTTCTCCCACTCGCGGGGAGGGTGGCGCGGCAACGCCGGATAGGGGCGCTGTTGGCGCGCTCCATCCTTACTCCTCGGGCGCCGCTGCGTCGCTGCCCAGCAAGGCGTTGCCTTCTTCGCTCGGCAGCGATTCCACTTCGCGCAACGTACGTGCGATCGCACGTGTGCGTACGCCGGTTTTTTCGATCTGCGAGCTGGCCTGGTCGAGCTTGGCGCGCACGTTGTCGAGGACATCGCCAAACTTGCCGAACTCGGTCTTGGCCGCGCCGAGGATGCGCCACACTTCGGCCGAGCGCTTCTCGATGGCCACGGTGCGAAAACCGACCTGCAGGCTGGTCAATAGCGCCAGCAGCGTGGTCGGCCCGGCCAACGTGATGCGGTTGTCGCGCTGCATCGCTTCGAACAGCCCCGGGCGGCGCAGCACCTCCGCATACAGTCCCTCGGTCGGCAGGAACATCACCGCGAATTCCGTGGTGTGCGGCGCGGCCACGTACTTCTGGATCTCCCTGGCCTGCGCCTTGACCGCGCGCTCCAGCGCGTCGCCGGCCGCGCGCACGGCGTCGGTGTCGGCGCGCTCCTGTGCGTCGAGCAGGCGCTCGTAGTCCTCGCGCGGGAACTTGGCGTCGATCGGCAGCCACACCGTGGCATCGGCGGTCGAGCCTGGGAACTTCACCGCGTATTCCACGCGCTTGTTGCTGCCCGGAATGGTCTCGACGTTGCCGGCGTACTGGTCGGGCGCAAATACCTGCTCCAGCAGCCCCGCAAGCTGTACTTCGCCGAACACGCCGCGCGACTTGACGTTGGTCAGCACCCGCTGCAACCCACCCACGTCGGCAGCGAGCTTGGTCATGTCGCCCAAGCCCTGGTGCACCTGCGCCAGCATCGTGGTGACGTTGCCGAAGCTTTCGGTCAGGCGCGTCTCCAGGGTGGCGTGCAGCTTCTCGTCCACGGTCTGGCGCATCTGCTCCAGCCGGCTGGCATTGTCGGCCTGCAGACTCTTGAGCTGTTGCTCCAGGGTGGTGCGCATTTCGCCGATGCGCTGCTCGTTGCGCTGGGTCAGCTCGGTCAGGCGCTGGCCCAGTACGTCGGCAAAACGCTGCTGCGAATCGCCGGCTTCCTGCCGGCCCTTGCGCGCATCTTCGGCCAGCGCCTCGCGCAGTGCCGCCATGTGCGTGTCGGTACGCGCGATCAGGTCGGTGAGCTGCTGGCCGAACGCCTGGATGCGCGCCTCCTGTTGCTGGCCGAAGTTTTCCAGCTGCTGGCGCAGTTCGCCCAGACGCTGCGCCAGCAGTTCACCGGTGCGCTGCTGGTTCCGGGTACTTTCCTCGCGCGCCTTGCGGGCGTCCTCGCCCAGGGCTTCGCGCAACAGATCCAGGCGCTGGTCGGTACGAGTTGACAGCTCGGCAAGGTGGCGGGAGAACACTTCCATCCGCGCATCCTGCTGACGCGCCAGGCCTTCGAGCTGCTCGCGCAGTTCGCCGCGCCCTTCCCGCTGTTCCTCGCGCAGGGTCTGCTCCAGACCGGTGGTATCGGAACGCCGCAACAATACGATCAGCTGCAGCACGAGAACGGCGGCAACGAGGCCGGCCAGGATCAGAAAGGACGATGACATGCCGACAGTGTAGTCAGCCCGCGTCTCATCCGGTGCGCCGGCTTGCTACGCTGGAATGCCCTGCCCGGAGCCAACGTGATGCTGGAACTGTACGGCAAGCCATCGTCCATCAACGTGCGCAAGGTGCTGTGGCTGCTCGACGAGCTGGTCTTGCCCTGCACTCACCATCCGCACCCGGATCCGCAGGCACTGCGTGCGTTCAATCCGAACGGGTTGGTGCCGGTGCTGCGCGATGACGACTTCGTGCTGTGGGAGTCCAACAGCATCTGCCGCTACCTGGCCGCCCGGCAACGCCGCAGCGACCTGCTGCCGGAGACGCCGGCCGCGCGGGCGCAGGTGGAGCAATGGATGGACTGGCAGGCCACCGACCTCAACAGCGCCTGGCGCTACGCTTTCATGGCCACGGTCCGCAACAGCCCGGCGCACACCGATGCCGCATCAATCGCCGCCAGCGTGGCAGAGTGGAACCGGCTCATGGCCGTCCTCGATGCACAGCTGCAACGCAGCGGCGCCTTCGTGGCGGGCGCGCAGTTCAGCGTGGCCGACATCGTGCTCGGGCTCTCCACGCAGCGCTGGTATGCCAGCCCGATCGACCGTCCAGCGCTGCCTTCGGTGGCCGCCTATTACGCCAGGCTGGGCGAGCGAGCCGGTTTCCAGCGCCACGGCTGCAACGGCATTCCATAGCCGGCGCTGAGACCTGGGAACCCGTCGCCGACACGGCATGCGGACAGCGATGCGTCCGGCGTTTACCATCGTCGTCCCCTGCTCGGAACAACGCCGCCATGCCGTGGATGGGCATTCACGATCCGTCGACCTTCGTCATCGCCGTGCTGGTGTTCCTGGCGCTGCCCGGACCCGGCACCTTTACGCTGTTGAACGCCACCGGGCGCAGCGGCGTGCGCGGCGGCTACACCGCACTGGCGGGGCTGCTGCTTGCCGACCAGATCTTGTTGTGGCTGGCGGTGGCCGGCGTGGCCGCGCTGTTGAAAGCCAACCCGATACTGTTCCACGCGGTGCAATACCTGGGCGCGGCGTATCTGGTGTGGATCGGCATCCAGCTGCTGCGACCCGCCGCCGGCCAACGCACGGGCGGCATGATCGCGCTCACGCCCGGCCACTACTTCCGCCAGGCGCTGCTGATCACCTTGCTCAATCCCAAGGCGATCGTGTTCTACATGGCGTTCTTCCCGCTGTTCATCGATCCGGCCACGCACCGTGGGCTGAGTACGTTTGCGACCATGGCCGCGCTGATCGCCTTGCTCGGGCTTGCCTATTGCTCGTTGCTGATCGCGGTCGGCCACACGCTGACGCGGCGTTTCGCGCAGCAACCTACGCTGGCGCGCTGGCTGCGGCGCATTGCCGGGGCGTTCCTGATCGGCTTCGGAGTGCGTCTGGCGCTCGATAGTTGAGAGCGGCACGGGTTTCAGGATAGTCGCGGCCTGGAGCGGCAACCCGCAAACGGCGGCCCCCCCCATCCGGCCGATAGCTTTGCTGCACCGCATTCGGCGACACTCGGGGGCTGTTCCCAAGCTTTCCGAGGTCCCAATGCAGTCCTGGCTCAGGCGCAAGTCCATCGATCAGGTCACCGTCCACGAGGAAGGCCGGCGCCTGGTACCGACGCTGAGCTGGCCGCATCTGATCGCGCTGGGCATCGGCGCGATCGTCGGTACCGGCATCTATACCTTGATCGGCGTGGGTGCCAACCTGGCCGGCCCCGGAGTGCTGCTGTCCTTCGCCGCAGCCGGCCTGGTCTGCGCCTGCGCGGCGCTGGCCTATGCCGAAATGGCCACGATGATGCCGGCCGCCGGCAGCGCCTATACGTATAGCTACATCTCGCTGGGCGAAACCATTGCCTGGGTGGTCGGCTGGAGCCTGATCCTGGAGTACTCACTGGTGGTCAGCACCGTGGCGGTGGGCTGGTCCGGCTATGCGGTCGGCTTCCTGCACGGCCTGGGGATCGACCTGCCGACCGCACTCACCGCCGGGCCGCACGCCGGCGGCATCGTCAATCTGCCGGCGGTGCTGATCACCTTCGTGGTCGCCGGCCTGCTGATGGCCGGGACCAAGGAAAGCGCAACGCTCAATGCGATGCTGGTGCTGATCAAGATCATCGCGCTGACGGTGTTCGTGGTCATCGCGCTGCCGCACTTCGAGACTGCGCACATGGATCCGTTCATGCCGTTCGGCTTCGCCAAGTCGATGGGGGCCGATGGTGTCGAGCGCGGGGTGATGGCGGCGGCGGCGATCATCTTCTTTGCCTTCTACGGCTTCGATGCGATTTCCACCGCAGCCGAGGAGACCAAGAGACCCGAGCGCGACCTGGCCATCGGCATCGTCGGCTCGATGGTCGGCTGTACGCTGATCTACGTGCTGGTCGCGCTGGCGGCCGTGGGCGCGATGAGCTACACAGTGTTCGGCCACAGCGCCGAGCCGCTGGCGCTGATCCTGCGCGAACTCGGATCGCCGGGGGCCGCCAAGGTGATCGGCGCGGCGGCGGTGATCGCCCTGCCGACGGTGCTGCTGGCGTTCCTGTATGGCCAGAGCCGGATATTCTTCGTGATGTCGCGCGATGGCCTGCTGCCGCGCCGGCTGTCCACGGTCAATAAGCGCACCGGCACGCCGATTGCGACCACGCTGTTAACCGCGCTGCTGGTCGCGGCACTGGCCGGCGTGGCGCGGCTGGACGAGATCGCCGCGCTGGCCAATGCCGGCACGCTGGCCGCGTTCACTGCAGTGGCCGTCTGCCTGCTGGTATTGCGCAAGCGCGAGCCGCAGCGCGAACGCAAGTTCCGAACGCCGCTGGCCTGGGTAGTCGGCCCGGTTGCGATCCTGGGCTGCCTCTACCTGTTCTGGAGCCTGCCGAGCAAGACCCAGCTGTGGTTCTGCGCCTGGAACGCACTGGGCGTGCTCGCCTACCTGGCCTACGGCCGTCGCCACAGCCGGCTCGCGGCCGGGTAACGGCGGTGCAAGTTCGGCAGATCAGGCCTCCAACGGGTACTTCCGCCAGAGGCCGATCGCTCAGCGCAGCGCCGCCGCCGGGGTGGCGCAGAACGAGCTCGGCAACGCTTCGGGCTGGGTGCCCCAGCCCTGGGTCGGGGCCTGCGCGGTCAGCGCGAACGACAGCGTGCCGCCGGCCTTCAGCTGATCCCAGTCCAGCCATACCCGTGGCTGCGCGTTGCCGTTGAAGCGTACGTTCTGGATGTACTGCGGCGTATCGCCGCCAGCGCCCTGCGCATCGATGCGCAGGCGACGGCCATTGCCCAATGCCAGCTCGACCTGCTCGAAACGCGGCGCATGCAGCAGGAACTGGCCGCTGCCCGGCACCGCCGGGTACAGCCCGATCGCGCTGAACAGGTACCAGGCCGACATCGTGCCCAGATCGTCGTTGCCGGTCACGCCGTTGGGCGCATTGGTGAACAACTGCTGGGCCGCACGCAGCACGGTGGCGGTCTTCCACGGCTGGCCGATCAGCGTGTACATCCACGGCGCGTGCAGGTCCGGCTCGTTGTTGGGGTTGTAGCGGTACTGGTTGTAATAGCTGTACGGCCCCACCACCCACTGCTTGCGTGCGCCTTGCTGCGGATCACGCAGCAGCTCGTCGTAGGCGAAGAACGTATCCAGTCGCTTGCCGGTTTGTTCAGTGCCCTGCATTGCCGCGACCAGGCCGGGGACGTCCTGCTGCGCCAGCCACTGGTATTGCCAGGCAGTGCCCTCGTGGAAGCCGTGCTGCGAACGCGGGTTGTACTGGTCATTGGCTGGCGCGTACCAGTGCCCGTCCTCCAGGCGCGGCCGAGGGAAGCCGGTGAAGCCGGTCTCCTGGTCGCGCACGCCCGGGTCCCAGACCTTGTGCCAATTACTGCCGCGCGCGCGCAGCTCAGTGCTGTCCCCGGCATGGCCCAGGCCCTGGGCCATCTGCGCCAGCGCGCAGTCGGCCAATGCGTATTCCAGCGTGGCCGAACCGCCGTGATGCGGATCCACGTCCATGCCCTTGGACGGGAACGCGCGGTCGTACTGGACGAA
>JAATFS010000029.1 GCA_015655035.1 Lysobacterales bacterium
GCCTCCTCATCGCCACCGAGCTTGCGCCGCAGCCGGCTGACCTGGCGGTCGATTGCGCGGTCATGGATCTCGTCGCCGGGGCGCGTGATCAGGCCAACCAGCCGTTCGCGCGGCAGCGGCTGCCGCGGATGGGTAAGGAATATCTCCAGCAGCCGTGCCTCGGTACTGGTGAGGTGCACGCGGCGGGCACCGGGTTGTTCCAACAGCCCGCTATCGGGGCGGTAGCGGTGACCGGCAAAGCGATAACACAGCGGCGACTTGGCGTCCGCCACGCAGGCAGGCGCGGGGCCGAGCCGGCGACGCAGCACCGCGCGCAAGCGCGCCAACAATTCGCGTGGCTCGAACGGCTTGACAATGTAATCGTCGGCGCCCAGTTCCAGCCCGCGAATGCGATCCTCGCACTCGCCGCGTGCGGTCAGCAGGATCACCGGTAGCCGATGCCGCTGGTGCAATTGCTGGCACAGGGCGAAGCCGTCGCCATCCGGCAGCATCACGTCCAGTACCACCGCCTGGTAGGACTGCAAACGCAGCTGCGCCCACAAGCCTGCGGCGTCCTCGGCGGTGTCCACCACGAACTGATGGCCGCGCAGATACGCCGCCAACGGCTGGCGGATCTTGCGGTGGTCGTCGACGACCAGGATGCGTGGAGCAGCGGGAGCCAGAGGCATGATAGGTAGATCGGGAGACAGGAATCTCCCGCAGCATAGGTATGAAGGATGAGAATAATTATCACACTCGCTAGCCCCGCGTATGCGCCCAGGGGGCCGGCCGATTGGCTTCTTTGCCCGTGGCCCGGCAAAGTGGCGTGTCATTTGAGTTGCAAGGAAACCGATCGTGAGAATGTCGTGGATGGCCCTGATGCTGACCGCTGTCATGTCGCCGGCCCTGGCCGATCCCGCCTTCGATCGCTGCCTGGCTGCGTTGCAGCCGCAGGCAGCCGCGCAGGGGATCGACGCTGCCAGCTTCCAACGGCTGACCGCTGGCCTGGCACCCGATTCCACGGTGTTGCCCCTGCTCGATGCCCAGCCCGAGTTCACCACGCCGATATGGGACTACCTGGCCGCCCTGGTCGACGACCAGCGTGTCGCCGATGGCCGGCAGATGCTGGAGACCCATCGCGAGCTGCTTGAACGCATCGGCCGCCAATCCGGGGTCGATGCCGCCACCGTGGTGGCAGTGTGGGGAGTGGAAAGCGACTATGGCCGCGTGTTCGGCAAGCGCCCGCTGCTGGTATCGCTGGCCACCCTGTCATGCGCGGGCCGTCGCCAGCCATTCTTCCGTGGCGAACTGCTGGCACTGCTCAAATTGCTGCACGGCGGCGACCTGAAGGCCGAAGGCCTGAGCGGCTCCTGGGCCGGTGCCTTCGGCCACACCCAGTTCATGCCCTCTACCTACGCCCGCATCGCCGTCGATGGCGATGGCGATGGTCGCCGCGATCTGGTCGGCAGCATTCCCGACGCGCTCGCCTCTACCGCCAACTACCTGGTCAAGGCGGGTTGGCGTAGTGGCCAGCCCTGGGGTCAGGAAGTCACGCTACCGTCGGGTTTCGACGCATCCCGCGCCGGGCGCGGCAAACGCCGCCCGCTGCGCGAGTGGCAGGCGATGGGCGTGCACGGCGTGGACGGCCGCGCGATCGCGACTGCTGGCGGCGTCGGTGCCGACACCCCTGCTGCCGTGCTGGTCCCGGCCGGCACGCGCGGGCCGGCGTTCCTGGTCTTCCGCAACTACGACGCGATCTACTCCTACAACGCCGCCGAGAGCTACGCGCTGGCGATCGCGTTGCTGGCCGATCGCCTGCACGGCGGCGCCGGCCTGAGCGCCGCCTGGCCCACCGACGACCCCGGCCTGAGCCGCGCCGACCGCCGCCAGCTGCAGCAACTGCTGCTCGCCCGTGGGCACGACATCGGCAACGCCGATGGCATGATCGGCACCGCTACCCGTCGCGCGATCCAGGCCGAGCAGACCCGGCTGGGCCTGAGCCCGGCCGATGGCCGCGCCGGTCGCCGCATCCTCGACGCGCTGCGCACCGCCCCGGCCAATCCAGCGAACCCGAACCCAGCACCGCCCTCGCCACGCAGCGGCGTTCCCCTCTGACCGGCGTGCTAGCCATAATTCCAGCCGATTTCCATTGAAGGCATCCCCATGACCGACACCCCAGGCCTGAGCACCGGCGACCTGCAGGGTTTTCCCTCGCTGCTGATCGAGACCCCGTTCTCCACTGCCGCCGTCAGCGTGTTCGGCGGCCAGTTGCTGTCGTTCGTGCCCAAGGGGGGCCAGGACGTAATGTGGCTATCGCCGACGGCCAAGCGCCCGCCCACTCCGATCCGTGGCGGCACCCCGGTGTGCTGGCCGTACTTCGGGCGCCAGGACCAGAGCGGCGATGTCCCCGCACATGGCTTCGTACGCACCGTGCCGTGGCGGTTGCTGGATTCCCGCCGTGAAACCGATTGCACCGTCGAACTTACGCTCGAACCCCCCCGCTTCGACGACCTGGCGTTGCGCCTGCGCATGATCCTGCGCGTCGGCCGCACCCTGGAACAGACGCTGCTCAGTGAGAACACCAGCGCCGCGCCGGTGCGCTTCACCCAGGCGTTGCACAACTATTTCCACGTCGGCGACGCCTTGCAGGTCAGTGTGCAGGGACTGGACGGGCTGGACTACCTGGACAAATACGAGAACTACATCGGCCGCCATCGCCAGCAGGGCGACTGGAGCTTGCGCGGGCCACGCGACCCGGGGCGCAGCGATCGGATCTACGTGGATGCCGGCGGCCACTACACGCTGACCGACCCGGTGCTGAAACGCAGTATTGGCATCGCCACCGAAGGCAGCCGCAGCCTGGTGGTCTGGAATCCCGGCGAGGCAGCAGCACACAACATGGACGATGTCGGCGACGGCTGGCGCCACTATGTCTGCCTGGAAGCGGCCAACGCCGGACCGGACGTAATAGAATTGGCCGCCGGCGGCAGCCACGCACTGAAGCAGACCCTCAGCGTGCAGCCAGCGTAGCCTGCGCCACGCCTTCCTTCTCCCGTCCACGGGAGAAGGTGCCCGCAGGGCGGATGAGGGCAACTCAACAAGCCATCCGCCCCCACAGGCATCGCTACGCCGGTTCCCCGCCGCAGCCGCCACGGAACTTTCCCCCACTTTCGTCGGCCCGGCCAGATTGCGCCAGCCGTCATCCGGAGCCCTGCGTGACTACAGTTTCTTCCGGCCCCGGTCCCCGCCGCGCGGCGATGATCTTCATCTTCGTCACCGTCCTGATCGATGTGCTGGCATTTGGCGTGATCATCCCCGTGCTGCCGGATCTGGTACGCCAGTTCACCGGCGGCGACTATGCCCAGGCGGCCGAATGGATCGGTTGGTTCGGCTTCCTGTTCGCCGCGATCCAGTTCTTCTGCTCGCCGATCCAGGGCGCATTGTCGGACTGGCTGGGACGCCGCGTGGTGATCCTGTTGTCGTGCCTGGGGCTGGGCATCGATTTCCTGCTGATGGCGGTTGCAGACAGCTTGCCGCTGCTGCTGTTGGCGCGCCTGGTTTCCGGTGTGTTCTCGGCCAGTTTCGCCACGGCCAACGCCTATATCGCTGATGTGACGCCGTCGGACAAGCGGGCCCAGGCGTTCGGGCTGATCGGTGCTGCGTTCGGCATCGGCTTCGTCGCCGGGCCGCTGATCGGCGGCTGGCTCGGGGGGATCGGTCTGCGTCTGCCGTTCTGGTTCGCCGCGGCGTTGGCGTTGCTCAACTTCGTGTATGGGTGGTTGGTGTTGCCTGAGTCGTTGCCGCCGGAGCGGCGCAGCTCGCGCTTCGACTGGTCGCACGCCAATCCGTTCGGCGCCCTGCGCCTGCTGCGCAACTATCCGCAGGTGCTGGGCCTGGCGGCGGTGGTGTTCCTGGCCAACCTGGCGCACTACGTCTATCCCAGCATCTTCGTGCTGTTCGCCGGCTATCAGTACCAGTGGGGCGCTCGCGAGGTGTCGTGGGTGCTGGCGGCGGTGGGCGTGTGCAGCATCGTGGTCAACACGTTGTTGGTCGGGCGCATCGTGCGCAGGTTGGGCGAGCGCCGCGCGCTGCTGCTCGGTCTGGGCTGCGGCGTGATCGGCTTCATCGTCTACGGCCTGGCCGACAGCGGCCAGATGTTCCTGGTCGGTATCCCCATGAGCGCGCTGTGGGCGGTGGCCGGACCGGCGGCGCAGGCCATCATCACCCGCCAGGTCGGTGCCCAGGCCCAGGGCCGCATCCAGGGCGCACTGATGAGCCTGGTCAGCCTCGCTGGCATCGTCGGTCCGCTGCTGTACGCCAACGTATTCGCCTTGTTCATTGGTACGCGCGCGCCAATGCAATTGCCCGGCGCGCCTTGGTTGCTGGCGAGCGTGCTGCTGGCCGCAGCTTGGCTGGTGGCATGGCGGCGCGCCGGCAAGGCGACCGCCCGTGATGAGGTGGAGACCGCCTGATCCCAGGCGTGCCCGGCCGTCTCAGCGCGGCCGGCGTAGTATCAACAGCGTCAGCACACCTGCCAGCAGGCCCCAGAACGCGGAGCCGACCCCGAACAGGGTCAACCCCGACGCAGTGGCGAGAAAGGTGACCAACGCAGGCTCGCGTTCGTGCTCGTCCTTGAGTGCGGTGGTCAAGCTACCGCCGATCGTGCCCAGCAACGCGATTCCGGCGATGGCCATCACCAGCTCCCGGGGAAACGCGCTGAACAACGCCGCCACCGTCGCCCCGAACAAACCAATCAATAGATAGAACACGCCGGCGCTGATCGCGGCCACGTACCGCCGCGACGGATCCTCGTGTGCTTCGCGGCCCATGCAGATGGCGGCGGTAATCGCGGCCAGGTTGAGCGCATAGGCGCCGAACGGCGCCAACACGGTGTTGACCACGCCGATCCAGCCGATCGTCGGCGATATCGGCACCCGGTAGCCCGACGCGCGGATGACCGCAACGCCCGGCACGTTCTGCGATGCCATCGTCACCAGGAACAGCGGCAATGCAATCCCGAACAAAGCGCTCCACGACAGCGAGGGCAGGGTAAACACGGGATGCGCCAGTTCCAGATGCATCTGCTCCCAACGCATCAGGCCACTGGCGGCGGCGATGGCGAGCCCCGCCAGCAGCGTGGCGATCACCGCATAGCGCGGAAACAGCCGGCGTCCGCACAGATAGACCAACACCATGCCCAGCGCCAACAGCAGTTGGGTCTGCATCGC
>JAATFS010000051.1 GCA_015655035.1 Lysobacterales bacterium
CGGGCCATCTCGGCGTCGCGTTGCTCGCGCGGGGCATCGGCCGGTAGCTGCGGGTCGGTCTGCGGATCGGCTTGCGGCGCGGGCATCGGGTACTCGCCGTGATGGCTGGCGATCACCCGGGTGCGTTGCGGTGTAGGTGTCCGCGCATGCGCTGCGCTCTGCGCTTTCGGGGCCAGCCCGGCGCGGTCCTGCGGCACCACCCCGGGCTGACTGTCGCGCGGACGCTGGGGGCGGGCGTGGTCGCCGCCGCCCTGCTGGCTGGCCTGGGCGAGGAAGTCCGCCTGCTTGGGCGTCAGTGCGGTGCGGGTCTGGCTGAAGATCACGTCGAGCGTCGCCGTCAGCGGTGCGGGCTCGCTGACGGCAAAGCCGACGCCCAGGATCAGCAGCCCGTGCACGAGCAGCGACAGCACCAGGGTCGCGCTCAGGCGCTGGCGCGCGTCGATCCGCGCCGGGGCCGATGCCGCCGCGCTCATCGTGCCGGGCCGGCCTCGATCGCGTCGAACAGTAGGCCGGCGATATTGAGGCCGAATTGCGCATCCAGCTCGCGCACGCAGGTGGGGCTGGTGACGTTGACTTCGGTCAGGTAGTCGCCGATCACGTCCAGGCCGACGAAGCGCATGCCACGGCGTTTCATCTCGGGCCCTACCTGCGCGGCGATCCAGCGGTCGCGCTCGCTCAGCGGACGGCCCTCGCCACGGCCACCGGCGGCCAGGTTGCCGCGAAACTCGTCACCTTGCGGGATGCGTGCCAGGCAGTAGTCGACCGGTTCGCCGTCGATCAGCAGGATGCGCTTGTCGCCAGCACTGATGTCGGGGATGAAACGCTGCGCCAGCGCCAGCTTGCGACCGTCCTCGGTCAGCGTTTCCAGGATCACGTTGAGATTGGGGTCGCCGTTGCCGCTGCGGAAGATCGAACGTCCGCCCATGCCGTCCAGCGGCTTGAGGACGGCCTGGCCATGTTCGAGTACGAAGGCCTTCAACGCTGCCGCATCGCGGCTGACCAGCGTCGGCGGGCAGCATTGCGGGAACAGCAGCGCGGCCAGCTTCTCGTTGAAGTCGCGCAGGCCCTGCGGATCGTTGACCACTTGCGCCCCGGCGCGCTGCGCCACGGTCAGTACATGGGTGTCGTAGACGAATTCGGCATCCACCGGCGGATCCTTGCGCATCAGCACCACCTGGCCAGGGCCGAACGCGCGTTCGGCGAAATCGCCCAGGGTGAACCAGCCGGCCTTGTCGTCGCGGACCTGCAACGGCGCGATCTGCGCCACCGCCCGACCTTCGCGCAGGCTCAGGCCGCCGGGGCGTACGTAGAACAACGGGTGGCCGCGGCGCTGGGCTTCCAGCAGCATGGCGAAGGTGGTGTCTTTGGCGATCTTGATGGCGGCGATGGGATCCATCACCACAATGACGTCGAGCGGCATGGGCTAAACCTGGAGAACCGAACGCCGATGTTAACGGCTGGCGGCGCCAATGGCGCGTATCCTATGGACCAGCGCCATGCTTTCAGGTTCGGGAGGCCCTTGGCCAGAACGGGGATGCCTTGACAGCATTGGCAGGTGTCGGGCCAAGAGGTGGGCAGTGGCGTCGGATCGAGCGGCGCGCGGGTGAGGAATGTGCATGACGGAAAACAATGCTTCGGTCACGGAGTTCGCAGGGCTGAAAGTCATGGTCATCGATGATTCGAAGACCATCCGCCGTACTGCCGAAACCTTGCTCCAGCGCGAGGGCTGCGAGGTGGTGACAGCCATCGATGGCTTCGAGGCACTGTCCCTGATCGTCGAGCAGCCGCCGCAGATCATTTTCCTCGACGTGATGATGCCTCGCCTGGATGGCTACCAGACGTGCGCGTTGATCAAACGCAACCCCGAGTTCGGATCGATACCCGTGATCATGCTTTCTTCGAAGGATGGTTTGTTCGACAAGGCGCGGGCGCGCATCGTCGGTTCCGAGCACTATCTCACCAAGCCATTCACTCGTGACGAAGTTCTGAGCGCTATCCGTACGTACGTCCACGCCTGACCAAGGGGAGGGAAGGCAAGCATGGCTCGATTCTTGTCCATCGGCGTGGCGCACTCGGGCTGCTTTGACTCGCCGGGAAGCCACGCGGCTGCGCTCTTGCCCGGCTGGCAGGCGAATGTGCACGAATGGCAGGCGCAGCGATGAGCACATCGCGCGATGCAACGAGCCGGGCCATGCTGGGATGGGTGAAGCCCGAACTCGACGAAATCCTGCAGCAGGCATGCAACCAGATCGAGGTGTTCGTCCAGGCGCCGGCCGAGACCGAGCGCATGCGCGATTGCGCGAGCTACCTGCACCAGGTCTCTGCCGTGCTGCACATGCTCGAGCGGCCTGCGCCGGCGATGTTGGCCGGGGAGCTGGAACG
>JAATFS010000193.1 GCA_015655035.1 Lysobacterales bacterium
CAGGCCGCCTTTGCTTTCGGTCAGGCCGTTCTCATCGCTACTCGACTGTTCCGAGCGCCACTGCCACTCGCGGGTGTAGATAGACTTGAATGCGCTTGCCGCGTCCGTGTTCGGCGCGGCCCAGGCCGGCGCCTGCGGCACCATGGCCAACGAGACGAGCAGCAGCATGCTGCCCAGGCGAAGACACTGGCTCATCGGGTTTCTCCCTGCGGTGCGACGGGGGCGGACAGAACCTGGGCAATCCAGGCATCGATGCGTGTATCGAGCAGATCCAGCGGCATCGCACCACCGCCGAGCACGGCGTCGTGGAAAGCGCGAATGTCGAACTTGTCGCCCAGCGCCTGCTCGGCCTTGGCGCGCAGCGCCAGGATCTCGAGCTGGCCGAGCTTGTAGCCCAGCGCCTGGCCCGGCCAGACGACGTAGCGGTCGGTCTCGGCCTGGATGCTGGGTTCGTCGTCGGACGGATGCGCGTGGAAGAAATCCACCATCTGCTGGCGGGTCCAGCGCTTGTAGTGCACGCCGGTATCGAGCACCAACCGGTTGGCCCGCAGCAGCTCGCCGCACAGCCGGCCGTAGTCGCTGTATGGGTCCTTGAAGAAGCCGACCTCCTTGCCCAGTCGCTCGGCATACAGCGCCCAGCCTTCGATGAAGGCGTTGTAGCCGGCCTGCTGGCGGAACGCCGGCAACGGCAGCGTCTGCGACAGCGATATCTGCAGATGATGGCCGGGCACGCCCTCGTGGTAGGCGGTGGTCTCGATGTTGATCAGGGTGCGCTCGGTGGCGTCGTTGGCATTGACCATCACGATCGCCGGCTTGCTGCCTTCCGGGTTGCTCTGCCAGTACTCGGCGCCCGGCGCCTCGCGCCGGAACGCCGGCATGCCCTGCACGTGCAGCGGGGTCTTGGGCAGGCGGCCGAACAGCTTGGGCAGCTCCGGTTGCATGCCCGCGATGTAACCGCGATACAGCTCCAGGATCTGCTCGCTCGATGTAGCGAAGTGCTTGCGGTCGCCGTCCACTGCCTTGCGGAAACTGGCAAGGTCCGGGTAGCCCTGGGCCTTGGCGATGGTGGCCATCTCGCCTTCGATCCGCGCCACCTCGTCCAGGCCGATCTGGTGGATCTGCTCGGGCGTCTTGTCGGTGGTGGTCTGGGTGTGGATGGCGAAGGCATAGCGCTTGTCGCCGTCGGGCAACGACCACACGCCCTCGTGTTCGCGGCCCTGCGCGGCGTATTCGTCGCGGACGAAATCAGCGAGCTTGCGGTAGGCCGGGCGCACTTGTTCGTCGATTGCCGCCACCAGTTGTTGTTGCAGCTGCTGGCGCTGCGCCGGATCGTCCACGGCCTGGTCCAGCTTCTTCAGCGGCGAGGCGAACGGGCTGTCGGCACCGGCTGGCCCGGCGATCTTGCCGATCTGCGCCGGCAGTTTGTCCAGCAGGTAGCGCGGCTGGGTGAGCTTGTCCTTGGCGCCCTGGCGCGACACCTCGATCACCTGATCGAGCAAGGCCGGGATCGCCTGCAAGCGCTTGATGTAGTCCTGGTAGTCCTTGGCGTTCTCGAACGGGAACGCATCGCCCATGCCCGCCAACGACAGCTGGATGCCACCGACCGGTTCCAACGGCATCTCGTAGGTCTTCAGCGCGATGCCCTGGAGCTTGTCGCGCAGCTGCCGCAGCATCATCTGCAAGCTCAACTGGCGTTGTTCGTCCAGGGCCTTGGCGTCCACCGTCTCGAACTGCTTGAGCAAGGTCTCGGTGGCGCTGCGGTCGGCGTCCACCGCCGCCAGCGAATAGTCGCTCCAGCGGTCGTTGTAGCGCTTGTCGCCGATGATGCTGGCGAACTCAGGGCTGTGTTCGAGCTGGTACTGCCATTGCTGGTCGAGCAGCGCATCGAATGCCTTTGCGGCCTGTTCGGGCGAGGTGGCCTGGGTAGCGGCAGGCGTGGCCGACGGCGGCGAGGATGGCGCGCAGGCCGAGAGCAGCGCGATGGTCAACAGCGAAAGAGCTAGAGGTTTGATCAGCGGCATGCGGCTTCTCCGGTTAGAGTCGGATTTTTCGGTGGAGCGACCCTCACGCAAACGGCCTATCGATCGCCAACGACGGCGGCGTAAACCACTGCGCGCCATCTTCGGTGACGTAGAAATGGTCTTCCAGGCGCACGCCGAACTGTCCCGGCACCACGATCATCGGTTCGTTGCTGGCGCACATGCCCGGCCGCAGCAAGGTGCTGTTGCCACGCACCAGATACGGCGCTTCGTGGATCGCCAGGCCGCAGCCATGGCCGGTGCGATGTGGCAAGCCTGGCAAGCGGTAGTCCGGACCCAGGCCTGCACGCTCCAGCACATCGCGCGCGGCGCGGTCGATGCTTTCGCAGCTGACGCCAGGCCGCACTGCCGCGAACGCGGCTGCCTGCGCGGCCTGCTCCAGCTCCCAGATATGGCGCTGCGCCGCGCTGGCCTCACCAAATATCCAGGTGCGGGTGATGTCCGAGTGGTAGCCCTGCACGGTGCAGCCGGTGTCGATCAGCACCAGCTCGCCTTCGCGCAGGTGCTGCACTCCGGGAATGCCGTGCGGAAAGGCGGTGGCATGGCCGAATTGCACGATGCAGAAGGTCGAGCCATTGTCCGCACCGAGTGCGCGATGGGCGACGTCGATGAAGCGCACCAGCTCATCGGTGCCGATGCCTTCCTGCGCCAGGCCGGCGGCAAGCCGCTGCACCTGCAAGGTCATGTCGCAGGCCTGCTGCATCAGCGCCAGTTCGGCCGGCGATTTGCACATGCGGCAGCCGTCGATGATCGCCGTCGCATCGCTGATTGCGGCCGCGCCCAATTGCGCGCTCAAGCCGGTATGCACGGCGAAGGCGGCGCCCGGGTCCAAGGCCAGCGTCCGCGCGCCGCGTTCGGCCATCGCCTGTGCGACCCGTGCATGCGGGTCCTCGTGTTCTTCCCACAGGTGCTTTTGCGCCGGAATCTTCAGCACCGCGTCGAGCGAGCCTTCCTCGAACAGCGGACACACCAGCACCGGATCGCCGTCGGCCGTCAGCAGCAGGCCGACCAGCCGTTCGCTGGCGCCCCACGGCACCCCTGCGAAGTAGCGCAGCGAGGTGCCCGCCGCGACCAGTAGTGCGTCCACGCCCTGCGCGCGCATCAGCGCACGGGCATGCTCGATGCGTTGCGCGTATTCGTCGGCCGAGATCGCCGGCGCGCACTGGCGCCAGGGCTGCAATTGCGCCTGGGCCTGCGCCAGGGTCAGCCCGCCGATCTGGCCGCTCATGCAAGCGCTCCCACGTCAGCCGTGCTCCATTGCCCATCTAGCACGCGCCACACGCCGCCAGGATTGCCGTCGCGCAATTCCACCGGCAGCAGTGCATCGGGCACCTGGTCGTAACTGTGCAGCGCGGCGAAGCGGCGCACCGCGCCCGGAATGCCAACTGAAGTGAATCCCGGATGGCTGGTGCTCGGGTACGGCCCGCCATGGTTCTGCGCCGCACTCACGGCGACGCCGGTCGGCATGCGGTTGGCGATCAAGCGCCCCACCCGCGCCCGCAATAGCGGCGCGATCTCAGCCCAGGCGGCATCGTCGCTGCCGTCGGCAGCGCGGTAGATCGTGCCGGTGAGGTTGCCTTCGAAGGCGCGGGTGATCGCCTTGGCTTGCGCCAGGTCGGCGACCCGCACCAGCAGACTGACCGGACCGAACGCCTCGCCTTGCAGCGCCTCGGCATTGGCCAGGAAACGCGCACCGTCGACACTCAACAAGGTCGGCTGGAAACGGTGGCCCGGGCCGGCGGCCTGCCCACCGGCCAGCAGCTCGGCACCGGCCTGGCGCAATCCGGCCACTGCCTGCTGCACGTGCTGCAGGCCCCCGCCGGACAGCATTACCCCGGGCGCACCGGCCGCGAACTTTGCCTGCGCTGCGGCGACGAAGGCATCGCTGTGCGTACCGTCGATCACCACCACTACACCGGGATTGGTGCAGAACTGCCCGGCGCCCATGGTGCAGGAAGAAAAGAACTCTGCCGCCAGTGCCTCGCCCTGCTCGGCCAGCACGCCGGGCAGCAGGTATACCGGATTGATGCTGGACAGCTCGGCGTAGAACAGCACCCCAGCGGCATCGGAGGCGGCCTTGAGCGCCAGCCCGGCCGGGCGGCTGCCGGTAAACCCGATAGCGCCCAGGCGCTTGTCGCCGGCCAGCTCCAGGCCGAGCTCACGCGGGAATTGATAGAGCATCTGCACCGCCGCTGCCGGCAACCCGGCTTCCAGCAGCGCCTCGTGCGCCAGCTCGGCCAGCGCCTTGCTGGTGTTCGGATGCGAGGGATGCGCCTTGGCGATCAGTGGGTTGCGCGCGGCGATGGACGAGGCGAAATCGCTGCCGGCGATACCGTTGAAGGCGAACGGAAAATTGTTCGGCCCGAACACCAGCACCGGCTTGCCCAGCGGCGCCAGATGCGAGCGCAGGCCATTGGCGGTGTCGATGGTCGGCAAGGTCCAGCTGTACTCGCGCACGGCCTTGGCAGCCTGGCGCAGCTGGCCGTAGGTACGCGGAATCTCGCCGGGCACGAAGCGGCCACTGGCCGACAGCCCCGTCTCGCGCTGCGCCAGCGCGGCCAGGGCCTCGGTGCGCGCCTCGATCCGGGTGGCGTAGCCTTCCAGGAAGGCGGCGATGCGCTCGGGTTCGGCGGCCGCCAGTTCTTCCACCACCGCGCTCGCTGCGGCCAGGGCCGCTTCCACGTCGGCGGCGCCACTGCGCGGGAAGGCCGGGCCAAATGCCTCGCCGGTCGACGGGTCCTCGGCCTGGAAGGATGACGAGGCATCCCGGCTGGGCTGCCAGCGTCCGGCGATCAGGATGGGTTGGATTGCGTCGCTCATTGCCAAAGACCTCGTTAACACTGGATCCCTTCTCCCCACGCGAGCCGATGCCGGCGGGATGGAAGGGCTGACCCCGCAGCAGCGGGAGATGCCCCGAACGGGCGGATGAGGGTACGGGCCAGGCCTCGCGATTGAACGCATCCCAAGGCCTTGCCCGTACCCTCGCCCCTCTCGCCAGGCGAGAGGGGCTGGGTTTACCGCTTAGAGCTTGGGCTGGGTGGCGATCGCGTGGTCGATCACCTTCAGGGTTTCGACGCGCTCGGCACCTTCCACTACCAGGCGCGGCGCGCGCACCTTCTCGCTGCCCAGGCCGACCTTCTCCTGCACCAGCTTGATCAGCTGCACGAACTTCGGCACGGTGTCCAGGCGCAGCAGCGGCAGGAACCAGTTGTACAGTTCGGCAGCGGCCTTGTAGCCGCCGTCGCGGGCCAGTTCGAACAGCTTCACCGACTCGACCGGATAGGCGTTGACCAGGCCGGCGATCCAGCCCTCGGCGCCCATGGCCAGGCCTTCGACGATGGCATCGTCCATGCCCACCAGCAGCACCAGGCGGTCGCCCAGCACTTCCTTGATCGCGGCGAAGCGACGCACGTCGCCGGAGGATTCCTTGACCGCCTGCAGGTTCGGGAACTCGGCCGCCAGCTCGGCGATCTGCGCCGGCACGATGTCGGTCTTGTAGGCGATCGGGTTGTTGTAGAGGATCGCCGGCAGATCGGTGGCGCCCAGCACCGCCTTTGCGTGCGCCGAGATCTCGAGCCAGTCGGACGAATACACGTACACCGGCAGCACCATCACGCCACCAGCGCCCGCGGCCTTGGCCGCCTGCGCCAGCTTGACCGCTTCTTCGGTCGACAGCGAGGCGATGCCCGGCACCACCGGCACGCGGTCGCCGACCGCGGCGACCAGGGTCTTGATGATCGCGACCTTCTCGTCGAAGGACAGCGTGGCGGCTTCGCCGAGCGAACCTAGCGGCACGATCGCGCTGCAACCAGCATCGACCAGGATGTTGGCGTGCTTGCCGAGGAATTCATGATCGACGCTGCCGTCGGCCTTGAACGGGGTGGTGATGGCGGGCAGGACGCCCTTCAGAAATGCGGCATTGCTCATGCGTGTAGTCCTCTTCAATCGATGGGTAGGGAGTCGGCCAGCGCCGCGAGGCGGACCGGGAACAAGGGCGGCCGGCGGCCACCGTCGGAAGCGGCATCGGCACCGCACAGGCCGAGTTCGGCCAGTGCACTGCCGCAGATACGGCCCTGGCACGCGCCCATGCCGCAGCGGGTAGCCAGTTTGGCGTCGCGGACAGCGCCAAAACCTTGAAGCTCGCCCAGCGTCACGTCCTCGCAGCGACACACCAGGGTGTCCTGCCGGGCGAGCGCGTGGATACGCGGATCGAGCGTGAAATGCTGTTGCAGCAGCGCCGAGAACGCACGCGCGTGGCGTCGTTTGGCCTGCAATGCCTGCGCGGCCTTCGGTGCGCCGGCAGCCAGGTGGCCGACCATTGCACCTTCCACCAGCGCACAGTCGCGACCGCCGATGCCGCACGCCTCGCCGGCGGCGAACACCGCCTCGACGCTGGTGCGCAACTGCGCGTCCACCGCCACTTGCGCATGCGCGCCGGCCTGTTCCAGGCGACAGCCCAGCAGTTGCGCCAACTCGGTGTTGGGAATCAGCCCGTAGCCCACCGCCAGCTGATCGCAGGCGATGCGTTCGCGGCCGCGCGGGCCGTCGATCTCGATCTCGCGCAATTGGCTGTCGCCATGCGCGCCCACCACCATGCTGCCGGTGCGATAGCCAATGCCCGCCAGTTGCGCGCGCAGCGCCAGCGCTTGCAACGCCTTGCCGGGCCAGCGCGGCAGCCGCAGCGCAAAACCGCGCAGCGTGGCGGCCGATGCCTGTTCATGGATGCCGAGCACCTGCGCGCCATGCCGGCGCAACGTGGCCGCAGCCGCCAGCAACAGCGGTCCGCTACCAGCGACGACCACGCGCTTGCCGGCCAGCGGCCAGCCCTGCTTGGCCAACGCCTGCGCGCCGCCGGCACCGGTGACGCCGGG